>JAWOIK010000022.1:0-28772 GCA_046484705.1 Ignavibacteriaceae bacterium
CTATCAATTTATCATTTGGCACTATCTAAGCAATATCATTTTTTTAGTCTCAAGAAAGTTTCCGGCTTTTAATCTGTATAAATAAACACCGCTCGGGAGATTAATAGCATTCCAGTTAAATTGGTAGTTACCTGCCTGTAGATTTTCATTAATTAATGTTGCTACTTCTTCACCAATTGCATTATAAACAATTAAAGTAACAAATGATTCTTCGGAGATTGTGTACTTAATTACAGTTGCCGGATTAAAAGGATTTGGATAATTCTGATCCAATGAATACTCAATCGGCAGATTGCCATCTGATTCACCTGCTGAAGTAACACCAATGCTGAATTCACCTGTAGCCCGCAGGCTGCCGATATAAGCTGCATCAACAGCACTAATTTTCCATTCATACAGACCATCCTGAAGTCCGGTTAACGACCACTCAAGAACAGCGCTGATATTTCCCGGTTCAGGTAACCGGGTATTAAAATTATCAGAAGGTGTGTGCCTTCCTTTCCTTACTACAACAAGATCATAAGTTAAGGAGGCAGAGGGTGTGTGATCATCACTTGAAGGATTCCATGACAGGAGAACTGAATTATCAGACTGAACGGTGGCATCAAGACCAGAAGGTGTTGTTGGTGCATTGTTCTGTCCCTGGGCATCATTGCGGTATACATGCATCTGTGCTTCTACAAGTTCGTTTCCACCCGGAACAAAATATTGTCCTGCTATAAAGTAATCGAGATCGCCATCATTGTCGATATCAAACCAGGAAAAGGTTCCACCACGAGTACCAGCCGCTCTTGGTGCCGGTAATTCATTACCTGACTCTGAAAAAACTCCATTATTGTTAGTGTAAATTCTTGCACGACCTTCAATATGTCCTGTACCAGGGTTATGAGTTCCTGCTAAAAGAATATCCATGTCACCATCAGAATCATAATCTGCCCAGGTAGCTGCTGTAAGATCAAACCATCCTTCACACGGTATACATTCAATAACATCAAAAGCTTCGTAACTCTCATTATTATTTCGATATATACGCAGCGCCATGTGAGTGTATGTGCTGTCCAGTTCTTTTACGTTACCAGCGACAAGTATATCTAAATCACCATCTCCGTCATAGTCACCCCATTGAGCTTCACCATGTTCTACACTTAATGAGCCAAGAATATCCTCTCCGACAAAAATACCATTGCCTTCATTCCTGTAACGGCGGATAAAACCATCATCATTCAGTGGGGATATATTTACAAGAAGCAGATCAAGATCCTGATCGCCATCAAAGTCCGCCCATGCACTTTGAGCATGTGAAGTAGGAGCGAATACAGAATCAATTTCTGAAAATATCCATCCGCCTGTTCCATTCGGACCATCGTTCCGCATTAATGCAGTACGATAACTGAATGTACTATTATCCCAAACAGAAGGTAATAAAAGATCGGAGTCACCGTCGTTATCAAAATCAGCCCATGTAATTGAGCGAAGATCAAAATCTGCCTGATCATTATCTTCCCAGTAACCCGGAAGTTCGGTATCAGTTAGCAAGAGTGTTCCGTTATCGTTATGATATAGAACCGTTTTTCCATTTGATCCAACAACAAGATCAAGGTAGCCGTCTCCATCTACATCACCCCAGGCAAGATCAGATGCCCCGACGGTTATATCTCCCAGAGGTACATCAATATATGAGAACTCCCATTCCTCAGGTCCTGCCGGACCATCATTGCGTATCAATACAAGTTTATCTTCTACGCTTTGATTGTATATAACATAATAACCCAGTACAGCTATATCAAGATCACCGTCATTATCATAGTCAGCGGGAGCAGTGGTGATAACCCAGAAGTCTTCATCCTGCGGAGTTACAAAAAGGGAATCGAGGGGTGTTACTTCTGTGAAGTCACCAAACGTACCGCCCGGACCAGGTTGAACTACTACGATCTTTCCTGTACTTCCGGTGGCGCCATCATTATCGGTAACAGTCAGCGTGACTATATAAGTATTTGCAGTATCATAAGTGTGTGTTGGATGCTGCTGCGTAGAGCTGTTTCCATCACCAAAATTCCAGCTCCAGCTAACAATAAAACCATCCGGATCCGTGCTTGATTCTGTAAAGTTTACTGTAAGTCCGGATGCTTGAAATTCGAAAGATGCGACCGGTGGAATGTTAGGCGGCGGTGGTGGAGGTCCTATAAATCTTTCAATATAACCCTGGTAACCGACAGTCCATGCATCACCATTCGGTTCGGCAGCAATGGCATTAAATGAACCAAACCCGTCAGATTCAATATTAAGAACTGACCAGCTATCTCCGCCGTTTGCTGAATGGTAAGCAACATCATTATTGGTACTAATCCATAACTCATTAGGTCCAAGCAGATAAATATCAGTAAAGTTAACAGTATTATTAGGTGTCGACAAAACTTCCCAGGTTAATCCGCCGTCATTACTGCGGGCAGCATACCCAAATGAACCAACAGCATATCCGATACTTTCATCGTAAAAGTCCATATCTTGTATATTGTAAGTTTCACCGGGAAGCTCTCCCATCGTCCAGTTTGTTCCATTGTCGGTGCTGTAATAATAACGTCCTCCAATGTTTAGTGCCCATCCATTATTCCCTTCAAAGTCTACAGAAATATAGTAACCACCAAATCCCGTGGCAGCAGTCCAGTTATTTCCACCATCAGTTGTATGAAACAATACATTGCCGATCGAGCCATCACCAATTACCCAGCCGTCAGAATTGCTGATAAAATGAAGATCCTTGGCGTCAAAATTTGTTGATGGTTTTATTCCAGCTGCTTCCCATGAAACACCAGCATTAGTACTTTTAAAAACCTGACCTTCCTCATTCACAATAAATACATCGTTATCATTTATTATGTGAACAGCCATAATTGGCAGATCAGTGATTGCATTGTGCTGTACCCATGGTGAAGTACCGTCACTGGAAAGGATAGTACCAATATCTCCAACAGCAATCATATTTCCATTCGGAAACATATCAATATCGTTAATTGATTTACCTGTACCGCTTGAAATTTGAAACCAGGATGTACCAGCATTGGTGGTTTTTATAACAAAACCGTTTCCATATCCAAAATACCCTGTTTGTGCATCAGCAAAGTATGGAGCGGCGCTGCTTAAAAACCCCGGAAATTGACCCGGTGAGACAAATGTTTGTGACCAGTTTAATCCCGCATCAGATGAATGAAACATGTTTCCTTCGAAATCGGATGCAACCATGTTCTGCGGATTGGCAATTGAAAAAGCAAATACTCCAGCCGGTATCACTTCACCAAGATCAGTCCATGTTTGCCCGCCATCTGAGGTCCGTAAAACACGATCGTCATAATTTGGATAAGGTCCGGTTCTTCCACTTGCAAGAACAACTTCGGGTGAAAAAGCAAAAAGCTCATGTCTGCCGCTTGCTGATGTAACAGGATTCCAGGTAACACCTCCATCAGTAGATCGCAGGAATGAATCATCTGCAATAGCAACAGCAATAGCAGCAGATAAAAAAGCTATCGATTTTGCATTGCCGGCATATACGAATGAAAATGTATTTCCACCGTCCGTTGTTTTATAAATTCCGGTTTCGGAAATTCCAAGTCCGTTTAGTTCGTCAATAAAATCAAAAGCAAAAATATTATTTGGAGATACTTCCCAGGAATTTCCTGCATCATAACTAACATAACGATCAAAGTTTCCGGTAGTAAGACCGAACGTAGGAGAATAAAATTTCATAAAGTATACGGAACCGAGAAAAGGAAGTTGTACCCAGTTAGTTCCACCGTCAGTTGTACGATAATTTTCATTACCGAAAACCCAGCCGTTCTGGTTATCAAGGAAAAAAATTCCGTTAAGAGGATTACCCAAACTAAATGGTATATTGCGCTGCACCCAGGTTATACCGCCGTCGGTCGATTCGAATAATGCTCCGCCGTCATCAAATGAATTATCATCGGTTGCTATAAAAACTCTTTCGGTTGTTGGTGCAGCAATACCTCTTATATCGAGATGAGTAGGGAGCGGGCTTTGAGTATTCCACTGCGCTGTTGCAGTAGACGTAAACAAAATTAAAACAAATGGGATAAGCAATTGAAGTTTCCGAATTTTTTTATATCCCCTGATGCGGCTCCCCTGGCTCAATAGTAATTCACGCATTATAAAAACTTCCTTTCTTTTTTTGTATGTACCTGTAATAGTGTTTGCGTAATTAAAAAGAGTGACATAGGAAGAAAAATAATATTCAGGTACCACCTTAACCGGAAAGTTTCTCCAAAATAAGAATAGACTACAATTGTGCCTGTTAACACTCTTTCCACTGATTCTAAAAAGCTTTCTTTCTGCTAATTTCTATAACAATAATTTATAGCACGAAATAATATTCATCAGGCAATTCTTGATTATAGGAAAATAATTTCTTTATAATGAGAATTCAGAGTAATCAGATGCAAATGAACAAATTAGATTCTAAAGTAAAACTACATATTCCTGATTATTACTTGTGCTCTCAATCTTTCTTTAATTTTTAAGTGTGTGTGGCTTATTCTATCTTAAAACCTTTACTTAAATGCAGCTCAACAAAAACACGTATGGCTATTTCTTAACAATCAGATATTCAGAAAAGAAACTCTCCATATTTACATTAGTCAAATCTTTTCTAACTTGCATACGACAAACAATTTTAAATTCGGAATTTTAAAATGAAATCTCTTCTAATTTTATTGCTTTCACTGATTCTGATATCAGGTTGTAAAATGGAAAATGAAAACAAGATGGATCAATTATTCAGTGAATACAATAAACCCGATGTTCCCGGTGCGGCTGTAATGGTTATTAAGAACGGCGAAATTATATTTCAAAAAGGATACGGACTGGCAAACATAGAATTGAAAATACCGGTTACTGAAAAAACTAATTTCAGACTCGCTTCAGTTACAAAGCAGTTTACTGCACTGTCTGTCCTTATGTTAATTGAAAGGGGAGCACTTGAGATAAACACAACTCTTAAGGATATATTTCCCGGCTATCCGGATTATGGCACAAAAATAACAATTAAACATTTGCTGCAGCATACATCCGGATTGATTGATTATGAGGATTTAATTCACGATTCGGTTTCTGTTCAGTTAAAAGATAAAGATGTTCTCGATCTTATGCTGCAGACAGATTCAACTTATTTCGAACCGGGCAGTCAGCATAAATACAGCAACACCGGTTATGCCTTACTTGCATTAACAGTTGAGATAATATCCGGTTTACCATTCAGAGATTATCTTGATGAAAATATTTTTCAACCGCTCGGAATGACAAACACCATTGCTTTTGAAAATGATATAAATGAAGTAAAGAACAGGGCGTATGGTTATACTATAACGGAAACAGGAAATGATCTTACTGATCAGAGTATTACAAGTGCAGTGCTTGGTGACGGCGGTATTTATTCATCATTAAACGATCTTTATTTATGGGATCAATCTCTTTACACTACAAAGTTAATTGATAAAAAGTATCTTATTGAATCCTGGGCTCCCGGAGTAACTACAAGTGGAAACGGGTTTCCTTACGGTTACGGCTGGCATCTGGAAAAAAGATATAATACTGATGTTGTATATCATACAGGAAGTACAAGGGGATTCAGAAATATCATTTATAGAATACCCGAAAAGCATTTTACAATTGTGATTCTGACAAACCGAAACACAGGACCCGAATCGAGTACTCTGGTAATGGCACATCAGATTGCAGATCTTTATATCGTTAGTAACTAAACCTTGAAAATATGTCCGCGTATAATTTTATATCGGATTTTTTCTCTTGTTATGAAAATTAGTTAACCACACACAACTTTATTCATTAATCACATATTAAATCTGTCAATCAATCATTTTCTTGTTTTTAATTGAGGCGAACATTACTTTTCCATTGAAAACAAATTTCAGATATTATTTGATACATACTAAAAAATGAAATTAGGTTTCATTACAGATATTCACGAAGATGTTCAGAACCTTGAGAAAGCCTTCTCAATCTTATCAAATGAAAATTGCGATACAATAGTTTGTCTCGGAGATATTGTTGGATTCACCATTCCCTTTTTCCGTTATATTGAAACAAGAGACGCTGAGGAGTGTGTTCGTTTGGTAAGAGAAAACTGTTCCGTTGTTGTGACGGGTAATCACGATCTCTATGCTGTAAAAAAAATACCGCATCATAAATTCGGTTTTGATTACACGGAAAACTGGTACGAACTCGATTATGAGGTTCGTGCAAAGAAGGCAAAGAACAGGATCTGGCTTTATGAAGACAATGAATTAAAGTGTCATCTAAGCGATGATGCAAAAGAATACTTGCTCAGCTTGAATGAAATTGAATTAAGGGAATTTGATAATATAACTTTTTTGTTTTCGCACTTCTGCTACCCTGATTTTACCGGCTCTGCAATTTATTTTCCCCGGGAGCCATTCCATCTTGCTAAACATTTTGATTTTATGAAAGAACATAACAGCGTTATAAGTATTTCCGGTCACGGTCATCCGGAAGGCGCCATCATAGTTGATCAGAATAAATTCCGTTTGTCAGGATTTGGAAATCATAAGCTGATTGATGAACAGCAATGGATAGTCATACCCTGTGTTGCAAGAACAAGCAGGTTAAATGGTGTTGCCGTTTTAGATACATCAGAAAAAGAATTTAGAGCGATCTCATTTAATTCATACCAGGCAGGCAAATGAAAAAGCAAAACACGGTTTCAAAAAGCATTACATATGCAAAAGTGTTGTTCCCAACTCTTATGACCATTGGGTTATTTATTGTAGCGCTTTTCTGGGTTGTTATTCCGCAATTTGAAAAAATTATTCTTGACCGCAAACGCGAAATGCTTCGTGAACTTACTTACTCTGCTGAAAGTATGGTAACTAACTGGTACAGGCTTGAATTGAGTGGAGAGTTGAGTACAGCTCAGGCAAAGCAATCAGCAATTAATCAAATTAAAACACTTAGGTATGGTGAAGAATTAAAAGATTATTTCTGGTTAACTGATTTGCATCCGACTATGCTTACACATCCATATCGTCCTGATCTTAACGGGAAAGATCTTACCGAAGTTTATGACTCGCGTAATAAAAAATTGTTTGTTGAAATGGTCCGCGTTGTTAATGAAAAGGGGGAGGGCTTTGTTGATTATATGTGGCAATGGAAAGATGATTCGACGAGAATCGTTCCTAAACTTTCATATGTGAAAAAGTTTGAGCCATGGGGATGGGTTATCGGAACGGGCATTTATATTGAAGATGTAAAAGAAGAGATAGCTCAAATTGAAAAGAATATCATCACTATCTCAATTCTTATTACTGCTCTCAGTTCCGTATTTCTCTTTTATACCGCATTTCAAAACTATCATAGTGAAAGAAAAAGAAGAATTGCAGAAACTGAACTAAGTGAATCGCGTGAACGATACAGAATGCTTGTTGAAACTTCGGGTGAAGGATTAATAATGATACTTGAAAATCAGCAGGTGTTCTTTAATAAGGCTGTTTATAATTTACTTGGATATGATGAGAGTGATAATGAATTAGAACTCTCTAAAATATTCAGCACTTTTCCGGATTCAAAAACATTTGACTTTAAAAACCGGCTGAGAAAAAATAATTCGGATTTAACAGAACAGCTTGAAATAGAATTACTAAAGAAGAGTGGTAAAAAGATTGATGCATTCCTTGTAATATCACCAATAAAAATTCTCAATAACTGCGGTGTTGTAATCAGTGTAAAAGATATCAGCCGTTCTAAAGAAATTGAAGAAGCGCTTGATTATACAAAAGAAAAATATCTCGCTTTAACCAGTCAACTTACAATTGGGGTTTTCAGAGCAACGCCTGACAGTAATGCTCGGTTTACAGAGATCAATCCGGCACTTAAAAATATTATTGGTGTTAAAAACGATGAGGCATTACTCAGCAGATCAATATTCGACTACTTTGCGGATAGCTCTTTATCAGATTCAATTATAGATAATTTATCTGATCACGGTTTCGTTAAGAACAAAGCCGTTCAATTGAAGCAAAGCAGCGGGAAGGTAATTACTGTTTCGTTATCCGCAGTGATGGTTAAAGACGTTCACGGCAGATCAATTTCTATTGATGGAATTATAGAAGATATATCCGTGCAGCGCAGAACTGATATGGATAGAGAAAAACTTATTTTTGATCTTCAGACATCCGTTCTGACTCTTTCACAAAGAGTTGCAGGCTTTGTAAAAGAACTGCATACCTGCTCTCACAACGCTCCAATCAGTGAAGCGATAAAAATTATGACATCATATAGCTGCAATGCTATTCTTGTGCTCGGAAGTAACGAAGAGGAAATCGGATTTGTTACGGATCGCGATTTGCGCGAGCGTGTAATTGCCCCTTCAGTTGCCTTTGATGAACCTGTTTATAAAGTTATGAGTTCGCCGATTTATACTATCAGTCCAGCTTCAACAATATATGAAGCACTGGTTAAGTTCCGTAAAAAGAACATCAGGCGCCTTGTAGTGAAACAAGCCGACAATACCATTGCTGGCATTCTTACTATTGACGACATTTTTGATGCTTCGTACACAAATTTTCTTTTCTTCATTAAGAACATTGAAAACGCCGGTAGTTTAATTAATATCTCCCAATACCGCGATCAGCTATTAATTCTTATCAGAAGCCTGATTGAATACAACACAAACATACAGAGCATTACAAACTTCATAACGCTGATTGCTGATGCGATCACAAAAAGGATTATAGATTTAGCGATAAATGAAATCGGTCAGCCACCGGTTAAATTTGCATTCATAGCGATGGGCAGTGAAGGCAGAGAAGAACAGACATTAGCAACAGACCAGGATAATGCCATTATTTATGAGGATGTTTCTCCCGAAAAGGAAAAAGAGGTTAATGAATATTTTAACAGGTTTGGAGAAAAAGTATGTGATGGCCTTGCCGTTACCGGATACCGGTACTGCAAAGGCAACATAATGGCAAAGAACACTAAATGGTGCCGGAATTATTCTACTTGGAAAAGGTATTTCACCGATTGGGTTACTACTTCGAACCCGCAAGACTTACTTGATATAAAAATCTTTTTTGACTTCCGATGTGTTTACGGTGATGAAAAACTTACAGAAGAATTACAGAATCACGTTCATCATGTTTCCAATAGCTTCAATTCATTTTTTAATTATATGAGCGATAGTGTGCTGAGAATCAACATACCGGATAACATGGTGAAACTGAAAGCACCTATTGATATAAAACTACTTCTGCTTCCTGTCATGGACTTTGCCCGGTTGTATACTATTAAGCACAGACTCAATGAAACTAATACTTACAGGAGACTCGAAGCTATTAATGTTAAAGGTATACTATCAGGCACATCATTCAAAAATGTTTCTTACTGTTATAATTTTCTGATGCGGATTAGATTTAAACATCAGATTGAATGCTATGATTCAAATGTTGAGATTGATAATATTATAAACCCGGCTAATTTGACAGAGGTTGAGAGGCAGATTCTCAAAAGCTACTTTGAAATTCTAAATAACCTCAAAAGTAAAATTAATTTAGATTTCAAGTGTACGAAAGTCTGATCCTTGATTATTTTGCAGGATCACTGGTATCAGCCTGATTTACAGTAATTTATATTTCTGAAAGTATTATTTTTTATCACTCAATCACACCCAGAAACACTTACTTTGAACCAGCGGATTTTTGCATTACGAGTCATTAAGTAACATATTTTTCTTGTACTTCAATTCACTGGACTTTTAATTTTTTTTGAAATGTAAACGGTTTAACCTAATTTTCAATAGTAATTTTTCAATAAAAATTACTTTTCTTAATACCTACACCCAAATAAAACAGGAGAGACTATGGGTATCCGGGCAAATCGTGTAACTGAAATCCTCGAATCAGAGAAATTCAAAAACCTCGTTAAAAAAAGATTAATGGTATCGCTGTCATTAACCGCTTTAATGCTGCTGGTTTATTTTGGTTTCATCCTCACAATAGCTTTCTATAAAGAACTGCTATCCATCAAAATCGGCGAACATCTTACTCTTGGATTGCCGATAGGAATCGGGATTATTGTATTTGCCTGGCTTTTAACAGGCGTGTATACGCACTGGGCGAACAACAAATATGATAAATCGGTTCGGGAATTGCGCAATGAAATATTAGAAAAGTAGTTATTCAAAAATTATATCAACAAAAAGATTTTAGGAGAACACCTATTGGAAACTATTCAAACTACACTGGGAAATGTAAATATAGCTTCAATAATAATATTTTTTACTTTCGTTGCGATAACTTTAGTAATTACATATTGGGCAGCAAAAAAAACAAAAACCACTTCAGAATTCTATGCAGCAGATAGAAGCATTTCAGGTTTTCAGAACGGATTAGCATTATCTGGTGACTATATGAGTGCTGCTTCTTTTCTGGGAATAGCAGGTATGGTGTCATTAAAAGGTTATGACGGACTTATTTATTCAATTGGTTTTTTAGTAGGCTGGCCTCTCGTTATGTTTTTAATTGCCGAACCTTTGAGAAACCTCGGTAAATTTACATTTGCTGATGTTGTTGCATTCAGACTTAAACAAAAACCTGTAAGGATTGCATCATCGGTCGGTTCACTGATGACAATTGTATTTTATCTTATTGCACAAATGGTTGGTGCCGGTGCATTGATAAATATTTTGTTCGGTTTACCATACGAACTTGCTGTGATAATTGTCGGTTTAGTAATGATGGCGTATGTGTTGTTTGGAGGAATGCTGGCAACTACATGGGTGCAAATTATTAAAGCAGTTCTACTGTTATCAGGAGCTACTTTCCTGGTTATAATGACATTAGCAAATTTTGGAATGAATCCAATCGCACTTTTTGAACAAGCCACAGCTAAATACTCTGACGCTGTATTATCACCGGGTGGGTTTGTTACTAATCCATGGGATGCTATTTCACTGGGACTTGCATTAATTCTTGGCACCGCCGGGCTGCCACATATCCTTATGAGATTTTTTACTGTTCCGGATGCTAAGCAGGCAAGAAAATCAGTTTTTGTTGCAACCGGATTTATAGGCTATTTCTACATATTAACTTTTATAATTGGCTTCGGTGCTATGGTGTTGGTTGGACAGGATGTTGTGAGTAGTTTTGATAAAGGCGGTAATATGGCAGCATTATTATTGGCTGAATCTGTGGGAGGACAATTTTTCCTTGGATTTATTGCCGCTGTTGCTTTTGCAACAATACTTGCCGTCGTAGCAGGTTTAACTCTTTCAGGAGCTTCAACTTTGTCACATGATCTATACGTAAATGTAATTAAAAAAGGGCAGACGAATGAAACAGGCGAAGTGAGAGTAGCCAGGTTTTCTACTATACTGATCGGGGCACTTGCAATAGTACTTGGTCTGACTTTTCAAGGTCAGAATGTGGCTTTTATGGTTGGACTTGCATTTGCAATAGCAGCCAGTGCAAATTTTCCTTCATTATTGTTATCTATTATATGGAAAAAATTTACAACCAAAGGTGCCGTTGCCAGTATTATAACCGGTGCAGGATTGTCTGTATTACTAATAATATTAAGTCCAACAGTTTGGGTAGATATCCTTAACAATGATTCAGCGATATTCCCATTAAAAAATCCTGCATTAATTTCGATGACAGCATCCTTCTTGGCAGGATACTTTGTTTCCAGGTTTACCAAAGAACAAAGTGCAGAAGATAAATTTGAAGATGAAAAACTCCGCACATACCTTGGTGTTGGCGCTGAATAAATATTAACATCGTAAATCCTTCAGAGATTAATGCTGCATTGAATGCTATTAATCCCGAAGGAATTTTTATTATAATGCTATAATTGACATAAAGAGAAATTAGAATGAAAAAGATATTACTTCTTCTTGGCTGTATCTCCTCCTTACTATTTTCACAAACGGAGAAGCAAACCTTTGGAATCACTTTTTCAGGGTTCGTTAAAACTGATTTGATGTATGATTCACGTCAGACAGTTTCGATTAGAGAAGGACATTTTCTTTTATATCCTCAGAATGAAAATCCTGATGCACAGGGAAATGATATTAATGATAAATCATCTTTTAATATGCTGTCAATTCAAACCCGCTTGAACGGAAAGATAACTGGTCCTGCTGTACTTAATGCTAAAACATCCGGTGTGATTGAAGGCGAATTCTTCGGCCATTCAGATGCAGATATAAATGGTTTCAGACTGCGGCATGCTTTTGTAAAACTGGATTGGGAAAGAACTTCATTGCTTGCAGGTCAAACATGGCATCCGTTATTTATTGCTGAAATGTTTCCCGGAGTAGTATCTTTTAACACGGGTGTTCCGTTTCAGCCTTTTTCAAGAAACCCGCAAGTGCGGTTCACCCACTCAATAGATAATCTGAAATTTATTGCTGTTGCATTAAGTCAGCGTGATTTTACCAGCAATGGTCCCAGTGGATTTACAAGCACATATATCCGCAATTCAGTTGTTCCTAATCTTCATGCACAAGTACAGTATTCCGGCAAAGGTATTTTCGGCGGGGCTGGAGTTGATTATAAAAAGATAACTCCAAGATTAGTAACAACTAAAAATATTAAAACCGATAATTCAATCTCATCATTGGCTTTTACGGGGTTTACAAAATTGAATATTGACCCTGTTGCAATTAAAGTTCAGGGAATTTATGGCGGCAACTTAGCCGATCAGTTAATGCTTGGCGGATATGCTGTCAGCACTGTTGATACACTCACCGGTATTGAAGGTTACACGGCAATCAATTGTTTCTCTGTATGGGTAGAAATATCCGCCGGTAAAGATATTGAATATGCTGTGTTTGCAGGATATACGAAAAACCTCGGCGCTGAGGATAATATTCTGGGCGCTTATTATGGTCGCGGAATAAACATTGAGAATGTTCTTCGTGTTTCGCCAAGAATTCAATTTAACTTTAACAAATTGAGGATATCAACAGAGCTTGAGTATACTTCTGCAGGATACGGAACGGCAAACAATCTTGATAAAGGTAAAATAGAAAACATAAAAGATTTTATTAATTTGCGAATACTTGGTGCAGTTTATTTATTCTTTTGATTAACGAAAAAATATTAATCAAGAATAAAAACTAAACGGATACCTTTATTGATCTGTTTCGGAAAAAGAACGAATAGAATCAGCGAAAAGCTAATTCTTCATTTTCAGAAAACATATGTTCAATTAGCACTTTATCTTTTCTGTAAACATCATCGCGGAAATTAACATATCCCTCATCATCAACCCAGGCAGTGTAATAATCAATATATAGAGGAATCTTGTTGTCAAGTATTATCTCGGTAGTTTTTCCAAAACTTGCATTTCTTCTTAGTTCACTTCTCTTGCGCTGAAATTCAAGCTGTACAGACCTGTCATCAATTTTTTGTCCTATTTCAAGTTTCAAAAAATCAACGTTCCACTTCGAATGATTTTTAAGTAAATATTCAGCAAGCATAATTGGTTTTTCAACACGGACACATCCATGACTTACTGCCCTGTTAGATTTTGAGAAAGGCGCACGTGTTGGTGTATCGTGAAGATATACACCAAATGGATTATTGAACATAAATTTAATTTTACCCAAAGCATTTCCTGCTCCCGGATCCTGCACTATTGTATATGGTATTCTGGCTGACGAGAATTCATTTATATCCACCTCGTTTAGATTTATTTCAGCACCATCTTTAAATACCTTGAAGTTTTTTATACTAAGATAATTTGAATCCTTTCTTACTTCCCTTAGTATTTCTTCCCTGATGATGCTGGCAGGTACAGTCCATGTTGGGTTAAGAACCATATATGATACCTGAGAGTAAAGAACGGGAGTTTCCCAATCATCCGGTTTATTATATAGTTTTCTGGTCTTTTTATAAATTTCATTCCGTGCCTGAAAATTAGGTGCTCTTCTTATTCCAGTGCAGACTTTTATATCAAATAGTTTTTTGCCATCCTCAATTGCAAATACTTTGAAATCAGGAATGTTAACAAGCAGATACTGTGGGGTACTGGTATAATCAATCCACCGAAATCTTTCTAAGTTTATTTTAATTGTATTTTCATATTGTTCAGGAGTAAAATTCAACCTTTCTAAAGTTCCTGCCCCAATAATGCCGTCATCATTAAGCCCGTTTATTTTCTGAAACTTTTTAACAGCATCGACAAGTACTGAATCATAAGTAAAGATCGAGTTTATATTATATCCGGTTGTGTCAAGTAATCCAAGTATAACAAGTCTTGACGCAATAAGATTCATAGCAGGATCAGAATCGCCTTCTTCAATCTTGGGGGATGTAATTGTAATAACAGGCCAATCAAGACCAATAAAATTTTTATAATGTTTCAACGCCTCCTGAAGCTTAACATATTTTGTGCTTGCAGGTTGAATTTTGTTCAGATACTCAATTACATTTTCCTGCTTCAACGGTTCAAACAAATCCCTTGAAGCTGAATCGGGAAGAGGTATAAAGTAGCTGTCTTCAAATAACAATCTTGGATTAACAGAACCGTACCGCAGATGATAAGAATATTTGAGCAAAGCATCACTCAACATAATTTCGACCATTGCTAATTGTTCATGTCTTTCGGGGTTATCAACGGTATCGATTACAGCATCGGATAGACATTTTCTTATCCGACTGTAATGGTAATTTTCAGGATCCAAACCATGTTCATCAGCAATGCTGATAACTTTCAGCAGAGTATCGACAAATGATTTATCTTCAAAGCTTCTGATAAGCACAGGATTTAAAGATCTTTGCGAATAGAATTGTTTAAGGGTGTCAATAAATTGAAACGAGGAATCTGTGAAGAGTTCAGATTTCTCATTATTATAAAACACTCTGGCAATTGCGTTCTGATAACGTACGGCATCAAAGTTTAGTTTTTCATTGAGCATTAATTCTTTAACAGGCGTTTCCTGTTCGCAGGATACTGAAAAAAAACAAATGAAAGTTATTAGAAATAGTTTATGTAATCTTACCCGGTGAATGATTAGCATCTCCATTATTATAAAACGAATATCAAGTGTAAAATTACATTTTAAAACTTAGATTATAAATTGATTTTGTAGTAAATCAAACATTCAGAAATTGAAATCATTCCGAATTATTACGCCTAAAAAACCAAAAGACAGGTAAAAGGTACGATAGTAATAATATAATTAATTCCTGAATACAAAAATATATAATTCCATTATAGAGCAGATTAGCATGGATGTTTTAACTGCAAAATTATTTTAATATTATCTTAACAAAATCATTTTTCTGGTCTTTACTGAAGAACCGGCTATCAATTGGTAATAATAAATTCCGCTTGCTAATCTGTCATCAGAGGAAAATTCGATTTCATAATTTCCGGCAGGTCTGTACTCGTTAACCAGTGTAGCAACCTCATTACCCAATACATCATATATCTTTAATTGCAGGAACACTCCTTCTGTTTTAATTGATGAGTTATAATGTATTCCTGCTAACGGGATTGTAAATCTGATAATTGTAACCGGATTAAATGGATTAGGATAATTCTGGTACAGAATAAAATTTTCAGGTACAAATTGACCTGTTTCATTTTCAACAGATGTTGTTCCATATGAATTAAAATATCCTGTTACAAAAACAAGCGGAGCATTCCAGTTAATTGCGACCTCGTTCGAAGCATAACTTCCTAAGTCATCTATATAACACAATGCAGGTGGAGTGGAACTATTAAAATGCTGTTGAAGGACAGGATCATTCAGGTACTGATTTGGTCCTCCGGCTAACAATCCCGGAATTGGTTCTGTTATTCCATCTGCGGCGGATGGCCGGTGATGAGGGTTCATAACACTTGCTGTTCCGGTTCCCGTAACAAAAGAAAAATTATGTGCATTTATTCCATAAATGTAATTCAATTGATCCAGTACTGCATTCCGGTAATCATCATTTTGAGTTCTTTCATAACCGAGAATCAAAAGTATTGCTTTATTTAAAACATCTGAATTAGATCCCCAGTAATATTCACCGGGATTTATAGCAACACCAAATCCGTTTGAAATATTTCTATTCAATAAATTATTGCAATAATTAAGCAAGCCATTGTTTAGTTGATTTATTACGCTTATATCTGCATTTGGCTGTAGTGAAAACAAGTATGTGATTTGAGCCAATGGCCTTACGTTAGCCCACGACATTGTCGAACTAATAACTCCATCCAGATTGAAATTAAAATCAAAGTAATCTTTGTATTCTGATTCACCTGTTGTTTCAAATAATTCAGCTGCAGCCCATAATCTTTCATCAGAATCATTAATATCACCATATTGCCCGGTTACGGTTCCTACAGGATTTTGAAACCCACCCGGAGGAAGTATTGTTGGATGATTGCTTAAAAATAACCAGGCATTCTCTGCAGCAGCTAAACATTGATTTGAAAAGGTTGAATCGTATTGATTATAGAGCCGGGATGCACGGGCTAACATTGCTGCAAAATTACCTGTTGCGGTTGTTGAGAGTTGATAAATAAATCTCATAGCAGTTGCTTGTGCTGGCATTACAAATTCTTCAAACTGTTCCGGTGTGAGTTTAAAATAAATCCCGCCATTCTGATTCTGCATTTTTAACAGCCAATTAATCTCATACCTTACTTCATCAAGTAAATCCGGAATATCATTTCCGCTTTCGGGGATGTTTAAATTATCAGAAGCAAATTTTTCAGGGAACATTTCATAAGCCATTAACATTGTACCGATAGTTATTCCAGCATTAACCACATATTTACCGAAATCGCCAGCATCGTGCCAGCCTCCAGATGAAGGATGAAACCCTGATTGCCCGGTAGATAAATGAAAAAATCCATCTCCACTGTGACATAGCGCTCTGTTATAAACACCGGCATACGGCGATAGCAGAGAAATTCCACAACGTTGAAAGTAAAATGATTTCAGCGATTTATTAAAAGCATCTTCAAATGTATCCGGGCTTATTGAAAAGATATATGAAGAGTCTTCAGAACTTGTTTTTATAAAATAAATACCTTCACGAGTAAATTCCGTAAAATCCCCACGGTATAGAGTAAGCCCGGTAGCAGGATCGTTTCCGACAGAAAGAAGAAACACTCCACGATAGAATATCGTACCGCTTGATTGTTCAATAACAAAGAAACTGTCTGTATTGGCAGTACAATAAACATATTTGGGCAGCGAAGGGATATAACCGATCTGGTTAACAATTACTTCTGCTGCAGATACCTGCGTTGAAGTAAATACTATCCATAAAATAAAAATAGAAGATTTCATCTCAGACCTGAAAAAAATTATGGTAACAAAACTTTTTTAAATTCACTAACATTGATCCAGTCTGTCCAGTTGTCAGTTAAGGGAACAGCAGCAATCCTGCCTCCAAAACCCATTAACCGGTGCACAAATACTTGTATTTCAGAAGATTTTATTTTTTTTAAAACCGCTTCGTTTATTTTAATGTTTTTTTGAGAAGCATATTCAATCGTTTTCCTGTTCACAATTTCATTTAATCGTATTGTCCGCAACTGATTTTTTAACCCATCTTTCATATTCTCGAAAGGGAAATTCAAAGTATCCTTCGACTGCTGTTTTTCTTTAACGTAAATCAAAGTGTATTTGTCATTTCTGCTAACAGGACCATAAACCTGGTATTGTTTTAATTTTACTGCGATCAAACCAAGATCGCCTAAAGCTAAATAAGGCTGTAATCCGGTTTCACCGTTTTCGTTGGTTAATGTATCTGTCTTACCATACTGTTTAACCAATTCGTCAAAATTATTTTCTTGCTGTAGTTTTTCAAGGATAGCTGCAATTTCATCAAGATTACTTAATGAAATTATCTGAAGATTAAGTAAAACGAGGTTTGAATCCTTAACGATTTCATTAAGAAAATATTGATGTACTTCTTCATCACTGGTTTGCACAGAGTCGAGAAATGAAACTTTTAATAATTGGGCTAAATAGTTCTTCTTCCATAAAGAAAGATCAGACTGCACTTCGGGAGATTTATCCAGCCCTTTCTTATATCCTTCATATGTGAGCAGTTGTTCTTCAATAAAAGATTTCAGGTACCGGTTTAGTTTTTGTGTAACGAAAAGCGAATCAATATTTTCAACTCCAAAATCCTTAAATGCCAGCCAGGATAAATAATCTTTCACAGCAATACTTTTGGCATGTACATTGAATAAAGTTTTGGAAAGTTTTTTTTCACCGAAGTTAGTTCTGATAGATTTGAAATCACCATCATCAAGAAGATAAAAATTACCTGATTCTGTTTTCTGTGGTTTTTTAATCGATAATCTTTTTATTATTTCATTTGCAGCTGAATAAAATAAATCTTCATTTGGGGTGATAGTAATTCCGGAAAGTAAGCTCTTCAGGTATTCTTCATAACGAATCTGAATTTTGCGAGTGCGGATTTTCTTTTTAACATCCTTAATGACATTTTCATCTGCAAGATCGATAGTGGTAAAAAGTTTATCATAAATAAAGAACAAAACCCAGCCGATCTCGCTGCGAACCGGCTCTGTAAATTCATTAACATTTAATTTATACAAAATATCTTCAAACTCTTCATCTTTCAATTTGCCAAGTGTTATTTCCATCAATTGAGTTTCGGGCATAAGATTGTTGTAGGTATTTAGAAGAGAATCAAAATTATTCGTTTGAATGAGTCTTTTGTGAAAATCATATATTATGGAAGAATCAGCCGAGGAAACAATCTTAACTTTCAGCATAGTCTGTGATTTTAAAATTCCATTCGAGATATCTTCTGCAGAGAGTTTTATTTTGCCTTCAACTTCTTCTTTAAAAAGTGCATCCCGTACAAAAATTTCTTCGAGAGGTTTGAAGTAAAACTTGAAATCGGGATGATCTGTTAACCCAAGTTCTTCAGCCTGCGCTGCCCACAGTTTTTCAGCAATAAGTGAATAAAGGAAGTCATGTTTAAGTGAATCGAAATTCCAGCTGCTTTGCTGCGAAAGAAACGGTGAAAGTTCATAGCGCAGGATAAATTCTCTTTCTGTAATTTTTTCGTTTCCAATTTCCGCAATTATTTTTTCCTCATTTTGGGAGAAATTGTTAAAATTTAATAGGAACAGTAGCAACAGACTGACAAGTAATTTCATCTGATAGTTCATTTATTTTAATGTTAAAGTTTCCTTGAACAGGATAATATTAAATGAATTTCCAATCCCTGTGTTGAAACTACATGAAAGGAAGTTCAATGAAAAGGATGTAAGAAGGAATGTTATTTTATTCATGATTTTACTTTAATCCTAATGCTTCTATATAATCTTCATTAATTATGCAATTGCTTTGTCTGCAGTTTTCAAGATATTGATTTAATGCTAATTTCACTTTCTGAAAATCCGGTCTTAATGTTCTTATATCTTCATAAGAAACTCTGGGTTTATTTGCATATTCAATTATAATATCAAATTCATCCGGCTGAATTATAGAAACAATTCCGCGTTCACTTTTCATTTTTTTGTAAGGCCAGAATGTCCAACCGATATTATTTTCTTCAAGCATTGAACGGAATTGTGATATCCATTCATTTGTATTTTCACCTGATTCACCCATCCAGATCGGCACATTAAATTTATTACTGTATTCAATATAGTCCTTTACAACCTCAAGAGTTGGTTCAGTCCAGTATTTATGAAAAGAATAAACGAGCTTGCTATCAAACGGGGGTCCAAATACTCTGAAATTACTGTTCCATTGTGCCCCGCCAATAAAAACAATATGATTTGTGTCGACTTCTCGTATTGCAGATGTTATTCGCATGAATAAAGGCTCCAGCAATGGATTCAATTCATCAGTATCGAAGTAATGTGCAATAGGTTCATTTAAGAGATCGTATCCTATTATAATCGTTTCGTCTTTATAGTTTTCTGCCAGCTTCATCCAGATATCAATAGTTAGTTGCTGACTTTCCGGGCTTTCAAAAAGAAAAGGGTATCCAAAGCTGTCGTCAATATTATCACCAGTCTGACCACCCGGAGCACAATGCATATCAAGTATTATATAAAGATTTTCCTCTTTACACCATTTAACTGCACGATCCAGAAGTTCATAACCAACTCCTTTTAATTCACGGTTCGGATGTTCAGTAACAAACAGCCTGTAATTGAATGGTATCCGAACGTGGTTAAAGCCGAGAGATTTTATGAATTTTATATCTTCGTAAGTAATATAATTTTCCCTGAACATGTCCCAGAATTTATTAGCTTCTTCTTCTCCGATCAGTTCATTGAATAAGTTATATATCAATCTTGGTGAACTTGCATTTTTAAAATGGAACATATAACCTTCCGGCACAAGCCAGTTACCCAGATTTGTGCCCTTCAGTAAAACCGGATTTCCTTCCGGGTCAATAATTTCTTTTTCCCTGGTTGAGAAAAATCCATTTGACTGACAATAAACATCTGAAGAGATTAACATCATAAATACAATAATCACTAATATTTTTAATCGAGAAGAAATCCCGCAAATGGCTTTACTCTTATCATCACTACTTGTGGTTGTAGCATTAAAAATAAACATACCCCGGCTGGTACAGTGATGGCAGTATTTTTCTTTTTTAGTAATTGTCAGTACCGTATTATTTGGTTTCAGTAATGATATTATATTCGAAATTATTTTTATTTGTGCTCATCATTTTTTATTGATTGTTCGAGGAGCCAATTATATAACTCTTCATTGTTATATGTTTCTGTCCAGGAATCATGAGTTGCATCCGGGTAAACTGTAAATTGTACATCCGCCTTACATTCTTTCAATGAATTAACCATTTCCTCAGAAGATTTTAGCGGAACAAGAAAATCTTTTGCACCATGAAATACCCAGGCATGGATGTGAGATATTTGACAAGCTTCTTCAGGATTGCTCCATCCGCACACGGGAGCAATTGCCGCAAAACGATCCGGTTGATGCAGTGCCAAATTCCATGTTCCGTGCCCGCCCATGCTCAAACCTGTTACATATATCCTGTTCTTATCAACTTTATAGTTTGCTTCAATTTCATCCAGTAATGCCGAGAGTATATCAACATTCCAGAACATGTGATCCGGACACTGAGGTGAGACAAGAATAAAAGGAAACTCTTTTCCTTCATTTACTAATTTTGGAGGACCGTGAGTTTTAACTTTTTCAATATTATTACCTCTTTCACCGGAACCATGTAAAAAAAGAACAAGAGGAAATTCCGTATCTTCAGCCTGATAATCCTGAGGCAGATAGAGAAGGTAATTTGATGATAAGGTTATAACAACCTCTTTTTCAAATTTATATACTGTTTGATTTTCGGGTTGAGAAAAAACGGAGCTGCTGGTTATTAAAATTAAGCCCAGCAGAATGAACCAAATACGAATCATAAATTACTTTCCAATAGTGATTCCTGAACATTTATTCAGCTTTTTTATAAACCCTAACATAGTCTACAGACATTTTTTGAGGGAAGGTTGTTGAAAAATCCGGCGACCCCGGCCAATTGCCGCCAACAGCAACATTAAGTAGAAGGTGGAATCTTTTATCAAAAGGCTGCCCATGAACTTCAGTATGATATTTATCTCCATCAACAAACCAGCGTATTTCTGTTGAATCCCATTCAACAGTAAAAAGATGATAATCACTTGCAAAGGTGCTAGAGGGCAATATATAACTTCCTCCACTGTGTTGATTATTAGGCCAGGCTGGACCGTAATGAATAGTTCCGTAAACTTTGTTTGGTTCATGTCCAAGTAATTCCATTATGTCAATCTCACCGCTTGTGGGCCATCCGCCATAAACCCAATCAGTTGGAAGCATCCATATTGCCGGCCATAAGCCTTTTCCATAAGGTAATTTTGCACGAATATCAAAACGACCGTAAGTCCAGTCTCCTTTGTGCAATGTACGCATCCTGGCAGAAGTAAATTCTTTACCGAGATAATTTTTTTTGAGAGCCTTTATAATCAGCGAACCATTTTCAATGTAGGAATTCTCCGCAAAATCTGTATAGTACTGAAGTTCATTGTTTCCGCCGCCGTCTCCATTTACTTCGTGCGACCATTTGGAGGCATCTATTGTTTCACCATTAAATTCATCATTCCAAACTAATGTCCATCCCGGAATTTCCGGAATAGTATCATTCGGCGGTGAAACAGGGTCTTCATTCTTACAACCTGCAAGAGAAGCAGAAATAAATATTAGGTACAACAGGAAAGTTTTTAATAAACAATTGTGGTTCATATATTCACCATACTTTTTGAATAGTTCTGAATAAACTTAATTTCTAATCCAGATGATTTTATGAAAATCAATAACTTAATCCGAATCCATACGGAAACAACGGATCGTAGTTCGGATCACCAGTATTAATTGGAATCTGATCCATAGATCTGGGCCAGCTATGCGAAAGTTTTCCTTTAAAATTATAGTCACCAAACAATACATCAGCAATACCCTGTGCTTCTGTGCCCGGCAGCCATGCTGCAACAAATGCGCTGCAGTTTTCAATCTCCTCAGTAATTATCATAGGTCTTCCAGAAATAAGAATAATTACATAAGGAATTCCTGCATTATTAAAATTATTTATTGCAGCTAAATCTTCAGGGGGCAATACAAGGTTGCTTTTATCACCAAGATACTCTGCATAAGGTGTTTCACCAATAACTAATACGCCAATATCCCCGGGCTGAGCACCGCTGCCATTATATGAATAAATCAGTTGAGTATCATTTGAAATTGTATTTTTAATTGCTTGGTAAACCGTCGTTCCGAAAGTTATTTCTCCACTGGAACCTTGCCAGGAAATTGTCCAGCCCCCGCACTGGTTCCCTATATCAACAGCACTCTTTCCGGCAATATGAATTCTTGCTGCATTTTTAGATAAAGGAAGAAAATTGTTTTCATTTTTTAATAGTACTAAAGATTCTCTTACACACTGCCTGGCGATTTCACGATGAGATGCGGAACCAACCGAAGCTATCAGACTGCGATCAGTATAAGGTTTCTCAAAAAGTCCGAGTTCAAATTTTGTTGTAAGAATTCTTCTTACTGCATCATCAATTCTTTCAATTGAAATCTGATTCTCGCTTACAAGTTCTTTTAAATATTGAATAAAGGTTTTGTATTGATTGGGAACCATTACCATATCAATTCCGGCATTTACGGCAAGTTTAATATTAGTTTTATAATCGCCGCTCAGTTGGTCAATGCCCTGCCAATCAGATACCACAAATCCTTTAAAACCTAGTTCATTTTTCAGCACATCCGTAATCCAGTATTTGCTGCCATGCATTTTCTGACCGTTTATGCTGTTGTAAGAAATCATAATAGATTTAACGCCTGCATTTATTGCAGCAATATATCCCGGAAGATGCAGTTGCCTGATTGTAGTTTCATCTGCAATTGTATTACCCTGATCGATCCCGTCCCGGGTTCCGCCATCACCAAGAAAATGTTTTGCACAGGCGAGTATGCTTGTATTATTGGAAAGTGTTGTTCCCTGGAATCCCCTTACTGCAGCGTCAGCCATAATTTCAGATAGTTCAGGACTCTCTCCAAAACCCTCATATGTTCTACCCCAGCGCTCATCGCGTACTGTAGCAATACAGGGCGCAAATGTCCAGTTAATTCCTGTCGCTGCAACTTCTTTCGCAGTAATATCTGCCGCCTGTTGAACAAGCTCAGGATTTCCGGTACATCCTAAACCAATGTTATGTGGAAAAATGGTAGCTCCAATAACATTATTATGACCATGAACAGCATCGATACCATAAATCAACGGAATCTTTAATCTTGTCTGCAATGCATAATGCTGGTAAGAATCGTACATATCTGCCCATGATTGGGCGGAGTTCACAGATGGCGAGGAGCCGCCGCCGCTCAACAATGAACCAAGAAAATACGTTTTTATATCATTTATATTTTCTAAAGCACTTCTTTCAGCCTGGGTCATCTGACCCGCTTTTTCTTCAAGAGTCATTTGTGAAAGAAGCTCCTCAACCATTTCAGATATGGGTGGATTTATATTCACAGGCTCAGAAGGTTTTTCTTTGCAGGAACTTTGCAGTAATAAAAATATGCACATAAGGGTAATCAAAAATCTGTTCATTCCGGGTTTTATTCGTTTATTAATAGAGCCTTTCAATTCCTTTATGATTGTCTTGAAACCGAATGTATCTATCCTTTGTAAAATCAATGCTAATTAACCGGGCAATAAAAGCTATTCCGCTATGCTCAGTTCGTTTGTTTGTATTAGTTCGTTCCATATCAGAGCACTTGCACCAAGAACTGCACTGTTTCCTTCGGGTAATCCGGATAGAAGTAGTTTTACTTTATTTTTAAAAACGTGAAACAGATTTTCCTCTAAATATCTTTTCGTAGGTTCGACTATCAAATCGCCTGCGAGAGCTAATCCGCCAAATAGTATTATTGCTTCAGGACTTGTAATAGCAACAGCATCAGCAAGTTTTTGACCAAGGACTTTTCCGGTATACTCAAAAGCTTCAAGTGCAATTTTATCTCCAGCCAGAGCCGCAGAGTAGATGGTTTTTGAATTGAGGTCATTATAGCTTATATCTCTTAATGAACTGTTTTCATTTGATGTTGAAAGTAATTCCATAACAGTTCGCTTTATCCCCGTAGCAGAAGCATACGTTTCCAGACATCCTTTTCTTCCGCAGCCGCATTGTCTTCCATTCGAATCGAAAACAGTGTGACCAAGTTCGCCGGCAAATCCATCCGAACCGTAAACAAGTTTTCCATCAACAACAACACCGCTGCCCAAACCTGTTCCCAGTGTAATTACAATAAAATCTTTCATACCTTTTGCTGCACCGAATATCATTTCACCAATTGCAGAAGCATTAGCATCATTTGTTATAACAGCCGGAACTTTGAAGTACTGATTCAGAATATTTACAACATTAATAACACCCCATTTAAGGTTAGGCGGATTTTCAACAGTTCCTCTATAATAATTAGCATTCGGTGCACCTATACCAATTCCTTTCATAACATAATTTTCTGAAATACTGTTATATAAAGAATCTATTTCAGGATTAAGGCGGGTAAAAAATTCATCAGCACCTTGATGTGATAATGTTAAAATTGAAGAGGCGGCAACGCAATTACCATCGCGGTCAACAAAACCAAATTTGGTATTTGTGCCGCCGATGTCGATACCAAGTGTTACTTCGGTTTTCATGATAGTCATGCTTTCACGGTTTTCTGAAAAACTGGAACATGTCCCTTCATTCCGTAATAAGCTATGTATACGTAACATAATACAGGCAGAAAGAAAGCATGATGAATCCCTATTGTATCAGCGAAGTAACCCTGGATAACCGGGATAATTGCACCACCTACAATAGCGGTACATAAAATTCCTGAACCTTGTCCTGTATGCTTTCCAAGTCCATGGATGGCAAGAGTAAATATCGTGGGAAACATTATTGAATTGAATAACCCCACTGCCAATATACTCCACATAGCAAACTGACCATAAGTCAGCATTGAAATAACTACCAGGATTGCAGCACAAACAGCAAGAATAGCGAGTGTTCTTCCCGGTTTCTGGCTGCCAAGATTGAAGGCGAGAAAGTTTAAGCCCACTAAAACCAAAAATGTAAGAGTTTTACCGAACCCGGACAGTGAAAAATTTGTAAGGTTTTGATATTCTTTAGTAATGTAGAGTGCGAGTACGAGTGCGAGCAAAAATACCAGTGAAGCGTAAATATTCTTTTTCCTTGTATTCGTCATTCCCGATAATGTAATTGAGCCGAAGAATCTGCCTATCATAGCTCCGCCCCAGTATAACGCAACATACTTTCCTGCTTCGGCTTCAGGCATTTGCATTAGTTCATTAAAATAATTTACAAGAAAACTGCCTATTGCAACCTCACCGCCAACGTACACAAAGATTGCACCAGCTCCCAAGACCAGATGTTTATACTGCCATGCGCTTTTATAATTGTTATCATCACCGGATGCCTGACCATTTTCTGATACCGGTGATGCGGCTTCAATTTTCGGGAGTTTAAATAGTGTGAAAAGAATTGCAATTAATACCAGCATACCGGTTAGAATCAGATAAGGTGTCTGAACAGAATTTGCTTCCATAATTTTGTAAGCTTCTGCATCCTGCATTGACATGCCAGCTATTGTATCCGCGCCGTGTACTGCAACTGATAATATTAATATAGATCCGAAAATCGGGGCTATGGTTGTCCCAAGTGAATTGAATGCCTGTGATAAATTTAATCTGCTTGATGCAGTTTCCGGTTTACCAAGAATAGCTACATAGGGATTAGCGGCAACCTGTAGCAGTGTTATTCCGGAAGCTAAAACGAAAAGTGCAAACAGGAAGATTCCATACGATCGATAACCTGCCGCAGGATAAAAAAGTGCAGTGCCAACTGCCGCAGTTAATAAACCAAGAATTATTCCGGATTTATACCCGATCTTCTCAACTAGAATACCCGAAGGAAGAGAAACAATTGCATATGCTGTAAAAAAAGTAAACTGGATTAACATAACCTGAAAATAGGTAAGATCAAATATTGCTTTCAGGTGTGGTATTAAAATGTCGTTAAGGCAGGTGATAAATCCCCACATAAAAAAGAGAGATGTTAATATTATAAGTGCTGGCGTGTAATTTTTTGATGAATTATTGTTTGAGCCATTAGCATTTTCTAGTATTGAGGTTGTTGCCATTTTTGCTCTGGGTATAATATCTGTTTAAAGTATTTAACTAATGTTGCAGTCACGACTCAAATACTATGCCTAGTAATTAGAGATTTGTAAGTATTTTTATAAGAGAAATGATTAGATTTTGAGTAGAACTATTATACTGTCTGATTTGATTATCAATTTAATAATGGTCCTATTATTAAATTGATAAGGGTTGTTTTTATAACTGTTGAAGAGAAGAGTGTAATATTAAGTTATAGTAATATTCTTTGATAATATAGATTATATCGCAGGTATGCTTTTTGTTAAATCAAAAATTTTAATAACCCATTTTGAATTATGAACCGTTTGTATGAAAAATAATCTTAACAACAAGTTACCTAATACTGCAGCAAAGCAATTTGTATACTTCATTCTCATCTCGACTATAGTTATTGTTCTAACTCTAATAACATTTATTTTTTTCCCCTCAAAATCACCGGAAAAAGGAAATTATTTATTAAAAAAGATATACTATGTTGATAATATCTCTAAAGCACATCAAAAAATAATAGACAAATTCAATGAGGTTTATAAAGAACAAATACAGGTAATTCCTATTGATATTCCTTTTGAAAAGTTTAGTACTAATAAAAGGAAAGAGCTTCTTGCAAGATTTTTAAGAACTAAAAGTGATAGAATTGATATCATTGCTGTAGACCAGATCTGGGTACCAAGATTTACGAAATGGACAGTTCCTCTCGAAAAACTCCTGAGTGACTCTACCAGGAACAACTTATTAAATCATGTGCTGGCTTCTTGTATTCATAATGACACGTTATTTGCTTCCCCTCTTTACCTGGATATTTCACTAATGTTTTATCGCGAGGATTTATTAAGAAAATCAAATCACTTTAATTCATTAGAATCAAGATTAGAGAATTCAATCACGTGGGAAGATTTCATTAGTTTAGATCAGATTGAATCGCCTTATTTTTTGTTTCAAGCTGATGATTATGAAGGACTAACATGCATTTTTTTTGAGATGTTGAATAGTCTGTCTTATCAGGTTATAAAAAATGGAAAGATCGATTTAACCTCCGGTGAGCCCAAAAAAGCTCTGGAACTGCTGGTGAATTTGGTTAAAAAATATAAAATATCACCACAAGATGTGAGCAGCTATAAGGAAAGTGATTCTTATCTGGATTTTATAAATAATAAACGGATATTTCTCCGGGGCTGGCCCGGATTTAAAAAAGAGTATAAAGATCTTTTAATTGAGCGTGGTATTTATGATGATGTTAAATTTATACCTAATCCTCATTTTGAAGGCGCAAAACGGGTATCAATTTTCGGAGGGTGGAATCTGGTGATCTCAAAATTCTCAAATAATAAAAAAGAATCAGCTCTGTTTATTGAGTTTACTTTAAGTGTTGAAGCACAAAAAATATTGTTTGAAGAGGGAGGATTTTTACCGACTAACAAAAACTTATACAGCGACGCGGAATTCATTAGTGCTCATCCTGAATTAAAATTTTACGCTAAACTCATAGAGAGTGGAGTTTACAGGCCATCATTAGAGTATTATACGAGAATTTCTGATATCATTTCAGAAAACTTAAATAAAGCAATCAAAGGTGAAATTGATGTTGAGGAGGCTTTGAATAACGCAGAAAATAAAATTAATACAGAGATAGATACTATTAGATAAACAATATGGAATTTTCAAAAAAAATAAGAGAGTATCATTTTGAGTTCAAGCATTTAACCGTACTGTTTGTGGTGCTAATATCATTTCAACTAATTATTACACTCATCAATAAGAACTCAGTAAATACATTGCTGAGCGAAACCAAGGATTGGTATCAGAAAGATTCTGCAGAAAATCTTGCAAATCTGACTACTACATCCCTGGAATTGATAATTGAAAGTGTGTCTTCCGGATATCAATTGAATGCCGAAGAAGAAAAAAAAATTATACAGTCCTTTGATATTATCTTTAGTCAGCAGAAGCTTCAGCATAATCTGGAAGAACTCTGCATAT
>JAWOIK010000076.1:0-16368 GCA_046484705.1 Ignavibacteriaceae bacterium
AAATATGATGCGGCAATTTCATTTTTCAAAAGAGCTCTGATTAATTTTGAAAAAATTTCTGAGCTCAAACGAATTGCGGAAATTAATCATAATATGGGTATGGTTTTTAGTAAGAAAAGTGATTTTACAACTGCATTAAACTATTTTGATGAATGTATTAAATTGTCTGTAAATCTTGGATACCTGCAGACTTGCGGACTTGCATATTTAAGCAAAGCATTTGTTTACTCTCAAATGAATGATTTCAAGTTAAGTCTCGCATTTGCAGATAAGGCTATGGAAATTGCCTATAAACTTGATGATAAATTAACAATAGCAGAAGTCTATAAAATAAAGGGTATAATCCACAGAGATACAAAAAATTATGCAGCTGCTGAAAATTTATTGTTGACAAGTCTTCGCATTAATAGTGAAACCGGTAATAAACTTAATGAAGCTGAAACTTATCATGAATTAGGTTTACTTTACAAAGAGATGAATATAATTGACAAGAGTAAAGAGAATCTGGATAGGGCATTAGAATATTTCAGGAAAATTAATGCCGAACCTGAAATTGAAAAACTGGAATCGATACTTAAATATCTGATCTAAACTTGCATTGTTATTCTTCTTTTCAAATAATTAATAATACACAGATTTTAATTACTTATAGTCAGAAAATAAGTTTAGTTATTTGATTAATAAAATTAGATTATGCCGGTAATATAATTTCTAAACAGATTTTAAATAATAACCTGTCGATGCAAATAGATCATCGACAGGTTTGAAAAATATGAATTAGTATCGTAAATCCTTTAACCCATCCATCATCATTCCTCCGAAAGCTATTGCTGAAACAATCATTCCTATGATAAAATAAACCACAATTGAAACAATTATTACCACAATAAAATAGCCCACAAGCTTATCCTGAGGAGTATTCTTTACTGTTTTAAGACCCAGGTAAAGAAGAAAAAGTCCGTAAATTGAACCAAGAACTGAAAGGATTCCCAGCATCGGAATTATTTGAAAAATACCGGCTACCCAGGCTGCTGTATAAGAATAAACAACAACCTTTAATGATGCCATAAAATCTTTTGTTGAACCAAATGATGGTGCTAATGCATCAACAATAAATGCTAACAGGTAAACAGCACCCACAGACATTCCGTAGTAGAGCACCAGATATAACAGACCCCTGCCCATTGGCATTTTGTAGCTGCCGAATGGTCCTAATGAAACGCCGACAACAGAATAACCAATGAAAGCAGCGATGGCAGGTATCAGAGCAAGAATAAGAACATATTTAGTGAAAAGATCACTAACTGTGGTTTGTTCATTCTTAATCACTTCCCATTCTGTTTTAGGTGTGATAAGAATATTTTTAGCCCGTTCAAAAAGGTTCATATCGATCTCCTGATTTTGTGAAATGATAATGTTGATTTTTTGAAAGTGAAAAGCCCGGATTGGTTAAAACATTTTCAATTTTATTAATGTTAATCGAATGACAAGGCAAAACATATATAATAAAGTGCTTTGGCGCAAGACTCCCTGAATATAATTCCCATTTTAGAATGAATACTTCAAACGAATAAAAAGAGTACTACTATTCCCGCCATACTCAGTTAAAGTGTCGCCGCCAAAAAATAAGCCGGTAATATAGAAATCAAAATTTGTTAATATTGAATAGCTGGCAGATGGTACAATAACAAATGATTTATCATCAGGATTCAATATTCCAAGGATATTACTTCTGAACAACGGTGTAAATTGATATGCAAATTCCTGGAATATGGAAAAGCGTGCAGGTGTAATCATATCAAGTTCAACAGCTTCCTGCCTGTACAATGATGTGTACCGGGTTGTACCACTGCTGTTATATAATAATTCTGTGTGGATATAAAATGTATTAGAAAAAGTATAGTCTCCTGAAAGTACAAATGATAATAAGGGTTTATCAACGCTTAAGGGTTAGACATTGAATAAGTTGTACAACTGTGAATCAAAAATTTCCCTCGGTGGCTGTGAAAATAATACTTCACCACGGAATCCCGCATTTAAAATATCTCCAGACCATCCCCCGCCAATTATCCATCTTTCTTTTTTTAAACCTGCTATTAAATTAAAATCGTAATGCCATTTATTAAATGAAATCAATCCGGCAGCAATTAAATCTTCTTTTTTCTTTCCCGGACTTACAGCCAATTCAATTTTTGTGACCGGTCCTGTATAGTATTGAATTCTCACTGCATCTGCACCGGGCAATTCTTCATAATCAAAATCAAGCACATCTTTTGGATTAAATAAGTCTGTTGGATTCCATGCCCAGCTTGTTCCCCATGCAATTCTTTGTCTTCCGAGAGTAACCTGCCAATTGTTTTTTACATAATCCAGCCAGAGCCTGTCTATCTCTATATATCCGATTGAACTGTTCTTATCCCACAATATATAATCCAGGTTAATCAAACCTTGTTTGGATTTTATGAGATTTGAGTAAACAGGAATTCTCTCAACTGATTCTCCATAAAATATCCTGGTCCTTAATTCTAAAGCTGCAGTGAATGATTGTGAGGGATACCAGCGTGTATTTAATCTTGAATGTAATAAATGATCATTAAATCTTTCATTAAATACCGGGTACTTTGTTGAGCTGAAAAGATATTTTACATAACCATTGTATTCAAACGGCGAAAGCTGCGCAATGGTTTTATTGCATATAAACAGGAACAACAAAGAAAAAAATATTTTCATTTAATCATCACTTGTATTGCCGGTATAGATTTAACTTTTAGTGACGTTATCATTTTCAACAGTTCCATCGTGAAGCGTGATGACACGGTGAGCTCTTTCTATAACACGATGATCATGAGTTGAGAAAACAAAAGTCATATTGAAATCCTTATTTAATTCTTCCATCAAATCGAGTAGGGAATCGGCAGTGGCAGAGTCCAGGTTAGCAGTTGGTTCATCTGCAAGTACAAAGGATGGTTTAGATGCAAGTGCTCTTGCAACCGCAATTCTCTGCTGCTGTCCTCCTGATAATTCTGATGGCTTATTATTTATCCGGTCACCTAATCCAACTCCTTCCAATAATTCGACAGCGCGTTTTTCTCTTTCTGATTTACTTAATCCTTGCAAAAGCATTATGAACTCAACATTTTCCTTTGCAGTAAAAACAGGAATTAGATTATATGCCTGAAAGACAAATCCGATATGATGTAAACGGAAATTAACAAGTTCATCGGGTTTATATGTTGAGATATCAATCTTATCAACAATAACATTACCGGAAGTCGGAACATCAAGACCTCCGATAATATTAAGTAAGGTTGTTTTCCCGGACCCTGAAGGACCAACTATAGCTGTGAACTCACCTTTTTCGATTTTAAGATCAACCTCGCTTAAAGCTGTAACAGGAACTGCTGTTCCGTCATAAATTTTTGATACTTTATTTATTTCGATAAGTGACATCTCGTTCTCCTATTAAAATGTCCGGATGGCATCAGCCGGTTTTAGTTTGATTGCTTTGATTGCCGGATATACTGCTGAGATAACCGCTGTGAATAGAATCATTATTGTTATTGATATGTAAAAATTAATTGGTAACGTGGGATAGAGTATTGATTCCAAACCCCATTCAGAAAAACCTGCAGCAAAAGCTGATAGATCAATACCGGTATAACCAAAATAAGCTATTGTAAATGAAGCCAGAATCATTCCGACAACTCCACCGACCAGAGAAAGTGTTATTGTTTCAACAATAATCATAATAAACACTCTTCTTCTCTTCATACCAATTGCCATAAGAACTCCAAACTCTCTCACTCTTTCAAGCACAGACATGAGCATTGTATTTGTTATTCCGAACAATAGTGCAAACAGTATTATTCCTAAAAATATATTCAATTGAACGCCTACCATTTCATCCATCATTTTAACATCGGGCGAGAGTTCTTTCCAACTTTGAACTGAGAGATGTTCATAATCTGATTTAAGTATTGAATACAGAGTATCAACTTCAATAACAGAATTAAGCTTAATAACTAACTCATGATAAATTGAACCCAAACCCGGCTGATCTAAAGATTGTTCATACCCAAGCAAAGATATTAAGTCATCTTCACGTATAAATACTGTTGAACGATCAAACATGGTAGATTCGGTACGGAAGATTCCTGTTACTCTAAATGCACCGTAAATTATTTCACCATTCAAACCCTGGAAACTCAAAACCACTTTCGATCTTTCCCTGATTCCAAGATTATCAGCTAGTTTATATCCAAGCAAAATTTGGTTGGATTCATTGCTGTCGAAATAACTTCCATCCACAATCTGTTTATGGATCGAAGTAATATTTTTTTCATCCGCCGGATTAATGCCTGTAATTCTTATTCCACCTGAAGACGTTGCGGACGATATCATTCCTTCGATTATCATTCGTGCAGATGTGCCTGAAAGGTTTTCAAGCTTATCTATCTCTGTTAGTATTTTTTTTGCTTCAGGAATAGTATCCGTTAGAAGTTTATCATCTTCAAAAGTTTTTGTGTGAATCTGGATATGCCCAAGATCGCGGTCGATTGTGGAACTTACAAATGAATCTGCCATTCCAAACATAACAGCACTTGCAAACAGTCCGCATAAGAGTCCTATTGCAATAGCAGCAATAATAATCAAACTTCGTCTTTTGTTTCTCCAGATATTTCTCCATGCCAGAGTTAAAAGCATATCATCCTCTCATTGCCTTAACAGGATTTATTTTTCTGATAAAATTAATTGGATATAAACCGGAGACCAGAGCAATTGCAAGTACTGTCCACATCTGTGCAATAAACATGCCCGGGTTAATTGCAAAAGGAATGATTGGTTCGAAACCCCAGATAAGCATAGTTTCTGCAAGCTCTCCTGTTAGTGGTATAGGATTGTTAACAAAATATAAGATTAGTGGAATACTGACAATTGCACCAGCAATTACTCCAATAAAAGAAATGAATATTGTTTCAAGCGTTGTTACAAGGTATAACTTCCATTTTTTCATTCCAATTGAAATCAGAATACCAAATTCTCTTATACGCTCTGCAGTCATCATCATTATTGTACCATAAACACCAAATGCAATAACCAGATACAGAATGCCAAGCATTATAATTCCCTGTGCATTATCAATTTGAATCGATTGAACAAGTTCAGGCGATAATTCTTCCCAAGTCATTACGTCATAAGTATCATCAAACAACATTCTAACTTTTTGGTGAATTGTATTAATCTGTTTAGGATTGTCAATCATTATTGATAATGACGTTAAATGATCCGGAGCTGAATATATCCATTGCGCATAAGGAATACTTATGTAAGCGAATAATTTATTTTGTGCGGGCAGATTGAATTTAACTATTCCCTGAACCGGTACCAGCTCTGCGGCAGTAACTCCATACAAACCCTGTCCATAAATAAGAATTGAATCTCCAACATCAACTTTTAATATATCGGCTAAGCCTTCCGCTATAAGCATTCCACGGGATTCGTCCGTGAGATATTCACCCTTAACCAATTTATTCTTTAATGAGGTTAATTTGTGTTCTGCAACGGGGTCCACACCTGTCACCTGTACAACTTTTGTGACCTGTCCATAAGATATGAGGGAAAAAGTTTCAAATCTTTTTACAGTAAGTTCTATACCTTCAATCTGGTTAACTTTTTCTATCTGATCATCATAAAGCAACATACTTTCTTCAAGAGATCTTTTTTCCCAGTAGTCTTTACCCTGTACCTGAATATAACCCGTGTACATACGGACGGAAGCATCAATCATATAATTATAAGAACCGGTCTGCATCGAACGCATTACTAAAGCAAGCAGTACAGCAAAGAAAACAGAAGCTGATGCAATCAGAGTTCTTCTTTTATTCCGCCAGAGATTTCGCCACGCAAGATTTATGTATGTGTTCATTACTATCTTATCCTTTTCATATTTTGTTCTGAAAAGAAATCTTTATCAATATTATAATTGAACTGAATTGCAGTGTATTCCATAACCGTTTTGTTTCCGGGTTTATCAGTAGGAATCATTTCCCAGTAAGTAAGAATATTTCTGCCGCTCATTTTTTTCTCCCTACTCCCAATAAAAGATTTGATAAGAATATCATCTTCATCATAATAATCTGCCTGTATCTGTAAATAACTTTCTTTAGCTATCCACGTAATGATCTTTCCCCATACTACACCAGCCTCCGGTTTTGGTATCATTTCTATTTTATAACAGTTATAAGAGTTTAATTCTTCTTCACCAATTAATTTATGATTATAATCTTCTACCACAGATGATTGTCGCACAAGATCGTCATTTGTAAAATCGGAACCCATCCAGGATTGCAGCATCATTGACGGCGGAATTTTAATAACCCGCTGAGCTGATGGAAGCCAGTTCCATACTTCATTTTTTCTTTTCAGTGTTACAGTTCCTTTATCTCTTGCAGGTTCGGTAATGTAGATTAGGGCAAAGTCGGGTTCGAGTGCCCAGACTTTCATTCCCATTGTGCGTGACCAGTTTGGTTTTACAATAGTCATTCTAAGTTCCGAGTAGCTGCTGTTCGAACGCATCAGCTCATCTGCTTTCTTAACTATCTCTTTTGCATCCTGTGCGTTTGCGGTTAACGCTGTTAGTAGAGTAACTACGACCAATGTCTTTATCATGATTATCTCCTTTTATCTCAGGTGATCAGTGATTATTTGAAAAACCTCTTAAGAATTCCAATAAGACATCAAACAAACTGTTTGATCAATAATTTTTTAACTTCTTCGGCAGGAAAGTTTTCAGGATCAAGCATTATATGCATCTGAATACCATCCATAACTGCTGAAAAATATCTCATCATTACTTCTGGATTATTTACTCCTTTATCCTTGAAGTATTCAGTCATACCACTCATATAAGGTTTACTCATTTCCATCATCTTATCTAAAACAATTGCCATGACATCCGGTTGAATGAACACGCTGAAGTATAATTTCCAGAAATAAGGCTTCTCAGATACCAGATCAATTCCAACGTTAATAAAATTAATTATATCGTCTTGCCTGAATTTTCCACCCGGCTTTAACGGCATATACTCACACATCAGAGCATCCATCATTCCAATCATAAGCTCATGAAGCATATCCTCTTTGCTTTTAAAGTAATTATACATTAACCCTTTGGATACACCTGCAGTTATTGCAATAGCACCAACTGAAGCTGAGTAATATCCCTGCTTTGCAAATACTTCTAACGCTGCATCCAGAATTTTCTGTCTGCTTTCTTTCCTGATAGCTTCAAATTGTTGTTTTGTTCGGGGCATATAAATTATTACATTTTTTGACTGAACGTTAATTCAAACATAAATGTCTTGATTTTAAGAAACAACAGTAATATTCAGAAAGCTTGAGCCACAGTGATGATTGACACAAAGATATTATAATCGGTGGTGCCTATAAGGAATTGATTTGATACGGCAGAACTAAAACCAATCCGTATAAGTACTTAAAAGAATTAGTTTTAAATTATCAGTCCGAACTTGAATATTCAGTTTATCAATTATAACTTCTGAACGAAATTAAAAAATTTATAAAGGAAAAATTATGGCTGATAATTTAATTGCTCATGTTGAAATTCCTTCCACCGATTTGGATAGATCCAAGGATTTTTATCAAAAAGTTTTAGGTTGGGAATTTAAGCCATTTGGAAACGGGTATTCATTATTTAATAATCATAAAGGTACTATGGCGGGGTTAAGGAAGGTTGATGAAGTTATTAAGGGTGATTCTACAATATTTCATGTAAGCATTCCCGATATTGATTCAATATTAAAACGGGTTAAGGAAAATGGTGGAGCGGTTGCACGAAATAAAACTGTTATTCCTGTTATGGGCTGGTACGCTTTATTTGAAGATCCTGATGGAAATACAATAGGTCTGTATCAAAAAGCTTAATCAATTTTAATTGAATAGTTCTCTCTGCTTTAAAATAAAAAGAGACGGCTAATTTACTTTTATCAGCCGTCTCACTTATAAAGTTTCGTTTTTCTACCTAATTGATGACTATTAGTTCATTACTAATTTTTCAGGTTCATTCTGAATTATTTTATATGAATGATCAATTGGAAATGCTTTCTGAAGCATTGCAGTAACACTGCAATAAGTATTCTGTGAAAGTTCAATTGCTCTTTCTACATCTTTTTCCTGGATATCCCTTCCGTAAAAAACATATTCTATATGAGCTTTTGTATAAACTTTAGGATGTTCATCAGCTACTTCGGCGGTTATGTTCATTTCAAATTTATCAATCTTTACCCTTTTTTTACTTAGTATACTTGCAACATCACTTCCGGTGCATCCGCCCAGTGAAACCAATAATAATTCCTTTGGACTATTCCCGGCATCACTTCCGCCAAATTTTTCTGATCCATCCATAATAACCCAATGATTAGAATCTGATTTTGCGGCAAATGTTATTCCCTGAATTTGTTTAACTACTGCACTTTTAGTTGTCATCTTGTTTCTCCATAAATTGAAATAAATATCTATCTAAAGCTGTTAGTAAGATGAATATTTTATAATATCGATTCAAACTTACGGAGAGTTTTAATCAACTTATAGTAATTAATAATTCAAATGGAACTCAACAGTGAATTTTGATGTTATGAACTGTAACTAAGTAAATTTCATAAAATAAAAGGAGTTATTATGTTCTCAAAAGTCGTTTTAAGTTTAATTTTACCAATGTTAATAGTTGCCTCATTATCTGTTTTTACTCATGCTGGTGATAGTAAAAAATCAACTAAAGATATAGTGAGTACTGCAGTAGAAGCCGGAAATTTCAAAACATTAGCTGCTGCTTTAACAGAAGCAGGTTTAATCGAAACCTTGAAGGGTGAAGGACCTTTTACAGTATTTGCTCCAACAGATGAAGCATTTGCTAAACTACCAAAGGGTACAGTTGAAGCTCTGTTAAAAGATAAATCTGCACTAACAAATATTCTTTTGTATCACGTTGTTGCCGGCAAAGTAATGGCAAAAGATGTGGTAAATATAAATTCCGCTGAAACAGTTCAGGGAAGCTCGGTAAATATAAAAGTAGTTGATGGTAAAGTAATGATAAATGATGCACAGGTTATCAGTGCAGATGTTAATGCATCAAATGGTGTGATACACGTTATTGATACGGTGATAATGCCTCAGACAAAATAATGAAGCTATCTTTATTAGCTAGATGATGGTCAGCCCCGGAGTGATGATCCGGGGTTTTTTATTTCATTTCCTGGCCAGCTTTTTTATAAGTTCCCACGCATTCACTATATGGCTTTTTTCATGCCGTATGCTTCCAATGCTGATCCTGATGACAAATTTATTATTCAGTTTTGTATGTGATAGAAATATTTTACCTGATGCATTAATATCTTCTAATAATTTTTTATTTAGTTTATTTAATTCCTCTTCTGATTTTTTCCCCGGATTGTATCTGAAACATACAGTTGAAAATGGAACAGGAGCCATCAGCTCAAAATCATCTTCTGATTCAATCCAGTATTTAAATTCTTGCGCAAGATTAATATGGCTTTTTATTCTTTCAGCTAATCCATCAACACCAAAATATCGTATAATAAACCAGAGTTTTAGTGAACGGAATCTTCTTCCTAACTGAATTCCGTAATCCATTAAGTTTTCAACCTCATCATCCTGTTTTGTTTTTAAATACTCCGGAACAAGACTAAATGCCTGTTTAAGTATTTCAGGTTTTCTTGTATAATAAATACTTAAGTCCATGGGAGTGAACATCCACTTATGTGGATTGATTACTATAGAATCAGCTCTCTCCCACCCTTTTGTTATCCATTTCATTTCCGGAATCATTGCAGTAACTCCAGCATAAGCAGAATCTACATGAAGCCAAAGATTATGCTTCTCACAAATAGCAGCTATCCCTGCCACCGGGTCAACACTTGTTGTGGAAGTAGTACCAACTGTTGCTATAACACAGAATGGTTTCCAACCGTTTTTAAGATCTTCACTAATTGCTTCTTCAAGCATTTCAGGAATCATTTCAAATTTATCATTAACAGGAATTTTCTTTACTCCCTCTAATCCAATTCCAAGTGTAATTCCACCTTTATCAATTGATGAATGAGCTTGTTCTGAACAATACATCCTAAGTCTTGCAACGTCAGTTCTTCCAGCCATTCCTTTTTCTCTGAATCCCAGGTTTAACTGTTCTCTTGCAGAAGCAATAGCATGCATTGAACTTGTTGAAGCAGTATCGTATATAATTCCCCAATAATTTTCGGGTAATCCAACCATCTGCCGGAACCAGTTCATCATTGATCTTTCAAGCTCCGTGAATGCAGGAGAAGTTTTCCATAACATACCGTTTACACCAAAACCGGCTGATAATAGCTCTGCCAAAATTCCGGGTCCGCTTGAAGTTGAATTAAAGTAAGCCATAAAACCGGGATGGTTCCAATGAGTTATTCCATCAATTAATATTTTATCAACATCATTCAAAACATTTTCTATGTCTTCACCTTTCTGCGGCGGGGACTGCGGAATTCGCTTTAGAATATCGCCTGGATTAATCTGTGAGAGCGGCGGATATTTTTCAATTTCTTTCAAATAATCAGTAATCCAATCCACAAGCTTATATCCGCTTTTACGGAATTCTTCTGAGGGCATATCTGCCATTATCATTTCCTATTGGTTTTTAAATAATTCGTGTAAAATTAGTGATAATTGGTGGCAAAAAAATCTGCCACAAACCTTACTGGCGCCAGTCCGGTTTCCACAAATTGCACTAATGAAGTACTAATTTATCTTTTATTCAGAATCGATTTTATATAAGTTGAATCATACAATTTGAAAATTTTTAAATCTATGAATCACAATATTATAAAACACTTCATCCTTATTCTTACTCTTTCTCTTAATCTTACTCTTTTAACCGGTTGCTATGAGCATTTCCCTTTGGATCAGGATATTTCAAGAACACAAAACAAATTTTTAAATCAGGATAGTGTTGAGGTTAATTTTCCGGAAATCACCAATGGTAAAATAACTCTTATGGCTATGGTGTTTACTCATTGTCCGGATATTTGTCCGATGACAACGCACAATATGCATCTTGTAGAACAAAAATTACCTGCTGAAATTTTAGATGAAATTAATTTTATTGTTATAAGTTTTGATCCTAACAGAGATACACCAGCCGTACTTAAAAAGTATGCCCGGTTGAGAGATTATAATTTAAACAGATGGACTTTGCTTTCAGGTGATAACCAAAATACTAAAGAGGTAATGCTTAAATTTGATGTTAAAGCAATTTTTACTGATTCAACTTATTCTGACGATGGTGAGTTAAGTTATACTATAATGCATACTGACAGAATATCGCTTATTGATCAGAACGGCAGATTAAGAAATAATTATAAGGGTAGTGTGGCGAACCTGGATGCAGTTATTGAGGATATTAAATATTTAGCTAACTAATGTCCTTTCGTGAATCTTTGTGTTTTAGTGTTTTTGTGGCGAGGCTTCCTTTGCTGTCGCTAAAGCACAAAAACGTTTAATGGAACAAATAGGAGTAAAAAATGAACATACTAATTGCATTATTAATAATTTTTTCCAACCCAACGGAAAAAATTAAAATTGTTGATCCATGGATGCGTGTTGGCGCACAGGGAAAACCAACGGGTGCATTCTTTAAAATTGAAAACAACTCAGACAAAGCTGATACTCTCTACAAGGTGGAAAGTGAACTTTCCAGAAAAGTTGAAATTCACGAGACATATCAGAAAGATGATATGATGGGAATGAGAGAGGTGGGACAAATAATTATTCCTGCTAAATCAAGTTTTGAACTTAAACCCGGTTCATTCCATATAATGCTGATAGGCTTAAAGCAGGATGTTAAAAAAGGTGATGAAGGAGAATTAATTTTATATTTTAAAAACGCCGGTGAAATAAAGATAAAAATGCAGGCGAAAGATATGCCAATGAAAAAGATGGAGCACAAACATTAATATAATCATCCTTCAAGGCTGGCTTCCTTTCGGAAGTGCCATCCTTGAAGGATTTCAAATCGATCTATCTTCTGAAAAATTCTGAAACTACTTTTTCCCAATGCACATCGCTAAGCTTTTCAAGCTGACCAATGTATAGCTGGTTTTCATTTACATACTCATCTTCTTTTTTCTCTGTCTTAACAATATCCTTCATCACGTTTTTGAAATGTTCTATATCTTTCTGATAAAATGAAACTGCAGATTTACCTATATGCAATTCTTTAATTTCATTATCGATATTATCTGTATCAATAGCACAGAACCAGTTTCTTTCGTACGGTGTAATATCAAGAGCTTCAAGATTTTCCTTAAGTAAAGTGTTGATGGACTTAACCACCCCGCTTACAGGAGCATTAAAAATTACTTTCCTGTTACCCTGCTTTATAGTAAATAGCGGCTGTCCTGCTTTAACATTCATTCCCAGGTTCGGAAGATCGACGGATTCCACTTTACCAATAAGTTTTTTTGCAAAATCATCCATGCCAACTTTAGCAATACCTTCCTGGTTCATACTTACCCATGTGTGACTGTTAGCAATGAATACGCCTCCCGGTATTGCAAATTCACCACTTGAACTGTCCTCATCAGCAGGCAGATGAGTAATATGAACTTTCGGTTTAAGCTGCTTTTGAATTTTATCCTGCCTCTTTATCAATGCTTTATTTGTAAATGCAAGTAACTCATCTTCTGTAAATGGTTTCTGAACATAATCCATTGCACCATATTTCATTGTTTCCACTGCTGTTTCAACGGAAGCATAGCCTGTAATGATTATTACATCGATATCGGGACGCATATGTTTGACTGACTTTGTTACTTCAACACCGTCCATCAATGGCATTTTTAAATCGGTGAAGAGAAAATCATAATGATGTGTCTGAATTAATCCTAATGCTTCCTGTCCTGTTTCAACAGTATCAACGGAATAACCATCCAGAACCAGTATTTTTCTGAAGCTGCTGAGGATAACTTCCTCATCATCAACACAAAGAATTTTTGCTTTTGGATTTTCAACTTCAGCACGCTTTAATGATTTTGCCTCCCTGCTGTAATCCAGTTTGAGGCTTTCCTGCAAAACCTGTTCACGTTCCAGTTTTAATTTTTTCTCGTGAAGTCTTTTGGCAATCATTCGGATAAGAATATCCGCAATGATGAATATTATTATTGCAAGTATGAATAACGGCATATTTTCCTCCTGAGGAATAAATTAATTTCTATTTTATTTTTTAACTCTGACATTTTATTACATTTACATTCTATCCGAGCTGCAGGGAGTCAGATTTTTCTGTTCGTATTCCAGATCAACAGGGATAACACGATAAATCCATCCCTCGAAATAAGGATCTTTTTCTAATAAACTCGGATTACTTTTTAAGCTATCATTTACTTCTACAATTCTGCCTGAAACGGGTGATAAAATTTTATGTGCCCTGTCTTCATCAGAAATAATTGTAACACAACTAATACCTTGTGCCAATTCATCTTCACTGTTATGAAATTCAATTTCTTTTACAGAATCAACAGTCTTCATAAAAAGATCACAAACACCGATTAATACAGATCCATCCCGTTCCTGAACCATCCAGGAAGAATATCCAAGCCTTGAATATTTTGATGGACAGGTAACATAAAAAAGATTGCTTTCAGCCTGGCGTTTTGAAAGTTCTTCTTGCCTGCTCTTAATATCCTGATACTTATTTGCACGAAACAGTGAATTTAAAAGTTCATCTACAGTGAACGGTTTTGGTATAAAATCAATAGCACCTTTGTAAAGTGATTTTACTGCATTCTCCACTGTTGAGTAACCCGTTGTCATTATAATTGTACTGTCAATTTTCCTGTCATTAAGTTCGTCAAGTATCTGGAATCCATCACCGTCCGGCATCATTATATCACAAATAATTATTTTATAGTAATTACCGGATATTTTTTCTAATGCAGATTTAACATTTAAAGCTGAATCAACACTGTAATTATCAATTGAACAAATTTTAATTACGGCATCAATAATTACCTGCTCATCATCTATAACCAATATGTCCGTTGCTTTACTCATTTATAGATTATCTTTGTTGTGAAAAAGGAAGTCTGATAGTAAAAGCAGTTCCTTTTTCAATTTCACTGTCAACTGTTATTGTTCCATTGTGATTATCAATAATTCCCCATATCACCGCTAAACCAAGACCTGTTCCCTTTTGCCCTTTTGTTGAAAAGAAAGGATCGAATATTTTTGAAAGATCTTCATTACTTATTCCTGATCCTGTATCAGTAATTTTAACTTCTATGAATTCCTGCAAACCAGCCGAATCAACATAATCCCATTTTTCATAAGGACAACCCTTCATTGAGCAGACTTCATAAACTCCCTGACCGGGAACTTCAATTCCAATTACAGCGGATGAACATTTTGGACAGGATTTCTTTTCAATTAATAATGAGTTATTACATTCCGGGCAGAGATATTGTGATTCTTTTTTTTCTTTATAATTCTGATCGTAAATATTCCTTAGCTTGCCGTAAATAGGATCTATATGAATTAAACTCTCATCACCGTTAAACCGTGCTTTTACTTTTATTGATGGAATTCCATCTATTTTAACCTCATTATCAAGAAGACTATGACGCTTTGGGCATTGTGCTTTTTTTATTTGTGCAGTACCATAAGGCGATAGAGAAATATGATTAGTTTTAACAGTAATTGTTCCGCCGTTTTTGCCGATTGCATCAGAAGCATTAACGAGAAGATTTATAAAGACCTGCTGCATCTGGTTTGAGTCTACTGTAATCTTTGGAAGATCTTTATTAATTACTTTTTCAACTTTCACTTTATTCATAGAAAGCTGATTTTCAATAACTTCAATTGACTTGTTAATTATTTCATTTATATCTGCATTGCTTTTCTTAGGGACAGATTGGCGAGCAAAGTCAAGCAGACTTTTTACAATTTCTCTACTGCGCATCGTTTCACGAACAATCACTTTCAGATCTTCCTGGAACTCAGGATTATCCTTAGTTCTTTTAAGAAGAAAACTGCTGTATGTTAAAACACCGGTAAGTGGGTTGTTTATTTCGTGCGCAACACCGGCTGCAAGTCTGCCTAATGAAGCCATCTTATCGGACTGAAACAGCTGCATCCTTGCTTCCGAAAGTTTTTTTGTCATATTATTAAATGACTGACCAAGTTTTCCTATCTCATCATCACCCATATCTTTAATTGCATAATTAAGATTTCCCATACTTACCTGTTTGGTTCCATTCAGCAAATCATTAACAGGATGTACAACCCATCGTCTGACAAAGAACCCGATTATAAAACCAACGGCAATAACTGCTACAATTGAAAAAATCACGATCTCAATCTCACCCTTCATTATGCTTCTATCAACATCCTCGAGAGATATTGTTACATCCAGCACGCCAAGTACTTTCTGATCGGATGGATGAGCATGACAATCTGCTTCCCAGCAGGACCTGTCGTTATTGATCGGAGTTATAATACCTATAAACCGGCTGGAGTCCGGATTCAATCTGAAAATTCTTGTTCGTTCTGTTATAGAAATATTCTCAAGCGGCTGATCGGCTGTATGGCAGGCATAACAGGCTTCGGCATTCTTATCTACCATCTGGTTAATAATTGAAGCATCACTGGAATATGTAATCAAACCTTCCTTATTTAAGATCCGGACATCCCTTATGTGCTCCTGCTGACCTATAGTGTTTATAATTTGCTGAATACGTTCACGCTGATTCTGCATCATATCGAACCGTGTGCTGCTTATAACTGTTTCACTGAGCTGATTTGCATGGCGTTCAACTTCCTTTATCAAACCATCACTATGAGATTTGACATTGAAATATGCAAAAACACCAATGATAATTATCGCGGTGAATGCAACTGCAATTATTAATCGAATACCAATTTTATTAAACATATCTTCTTAATATTATAAGCAAATTATAACTACGTACTTTTAATTATAACCTGAACCTAAACTAATTATTTACGAAGTAATTTACCCGGTAAAACCTTTGGATAAACAAAATCCTCATGACAATTATCGCAAGTAGGTTTGATTGAATAATTGTTATCAGCATGACAATCAGCGCAATCGAAACTTTCATGAAGCTCATCCAGTTTCAAGCCCGTAACTTCATGCTTAAAGTTATCTGCGTTCCATTCTTTATGACAGCTAACGCAATTTCTGTCAATCTTAGTATAAGGAATTTTTGTTCCGTGACACTTCTGACACGTGAGTTTTGCATGATAGGATTTTAAAGCCCAACCAGTGCTTCTGAAGTGATC
>JAWOIK010000244.1:0-6079 GCA_046484705.1 Ignavibacteriaceae bacterium
CACCGAATTTTACGAGATGGCATTAAGGCATTGTTCAGGGAAATGGAGATTATCGAATTGGTGGGTGAAGCCTCCAACGGATTTGAACTTTTGTCACTTATTGAGAAATGTGAGGTTGACCTGATATTGATGGATATCAACATGCCGGGTATGGACGGAGTCGAAGCAACAAGTAAAGTTTTTAAAAAGTGCCCTTCTGTCAAAATTATTGTATTATCTATGTATGATGATGTAAATCACTACAATAGCATGATTAATCTTGGAGTTCATGGCTTCCTGCTAAAAGAATCCAATTACTATGAAATGGAGACGGCCATCAAAAGTGTTGTCGATGGCCGCCCCTATTTTTCACAAGAGTTATTGCTTAAACTATTAAAAACTAAAAAAGAAAAACCATCTATTCATATCTCCAGGCGGGAAAAAGATGTTTTAGAGCTGTTATGCCAGGGATTGTCTACTGCCGAGATTGCAGACAAGTTGTGTGTTAGTGTCAGCACCATTGAAAAACACCGTGCGGAGCTTCTTTCAAAAACATGTTCACCAAATTCCACTGCACTTGCCGTATATGCAATTAAAAATAATCTTGTGAATCTATAATATCCTTCCTGCTATCAAATACTTCCGCCAATGATTCCATGGTAAGATCATCCTTATAGATTATTTTTCTTGCACCCGATTGCAGCATCAAATTTAAAGAATGAAATGTCTTATCATAAGTGACAGCAATTATTAATGTGTCCCTGTATCTTTCTTTATTTATAAGTCTTGTTGCTGATATTCCATCCATCTCAGGCATTGAGATGTCCATAAAAATGATGTCATATCGTATATTTAAAGCTTTATCTACCGCTATCTTACCATTGCAGGCAACATCCAGCTTCGTCAGTCTATCCCCAAGAATTGTCTTTATGAGCAACCCAAGAGTCTTAACATATATTGGATTATCATCTGCAATTAATATATCATAAGTAGCTCTTCTCATAATTATTCCCTGGGTTGAGATAAGCACTATCTTTTGAGTGAAAAACATCTGAATTCGCAGATGCGTATTTTTTCTTCACTTGGTTTGCAGCCGATTCACGGAAAGATTTATCAAGTGTAAAAAACGAAATCCCCTCCTTAAGAAGCTCAGCCTGGGCACTCAATTCCTCCGAACTTGATGCCAGTTCCTCGCTTGCAGATGCATTTTGCTGGGTAATATTGTTAAGCTGCTGTAAAGCTGAGTTTATTTGTACCGACCCATTGCGCTGCTCATTGCTTGCGGCGGTTATCTCTTCAATAAGCCTGGCCGTCTTTTCAATATCAGGAAGAAGTTCCCTGACCTGTTTACCTGACTCCTCAGTAATATTAAGACTTGACACTGAAAGTTCTGTTATTTCGTTGGCTGCAACTTTCGATCTCTCAGCAAGGTTCCTGACCTCCGATGCCACTACTGCAAATCCTTTGCCGTGTTCACCTGCCCTTGCTGCTTCCACTGCGGCATTAAGGGCCAATAGGTTTGTCTGGATAGCTATTTCCTTAATTATGTTTATCTTATCTGATATCTCGCGAACAGCCATAATACTCCGTGCAGAAGCTTCATCAACCATATTCATCTTCTTGATAGAATTGTAAGAAATCTGGCTCGTTTTTTCAGCATTTTCACTATTCTGTTCACTATTAGCCGTCATCTCTTCCATGGAAGATGAGACTTCCTCAACAGATGATGCCTGTTCGTTTGCACCCGAAGATAGTTCCTGTGAGCTTGCATTTAGCTGGTCGCTGGCTGCAGATAACTGATTTGCGCTGGAGGAGATTGCCTTGATAACTTCCGATAATTTCCCGGTTAGTTGCATAGTTGATCTGGCGAGTTCCCCTATTTCATCATTCCGTCCGGCTAAATCTTTTTCCAGTTTAGTAGTCAGATCTCCGTTACTCAACTGATTGATAATTCCTGTGATCAAAACAAGAGGCCTTTTTATCACTTTTGCTACATATACGTAAGCAGATACAGCTATGCTAAGCTGCAATGGGAAGGCCCATATATTATGAAGTGGACCCAGTTTCGACTGAATGCTTGTAAAAAACGCAACAAGAATAATTGCCAGCCCGGTTGCAATACCAATTTTATAAAGAACCGAGTTCCGGAAAAGCAATCTCATTAAAATGAACATGAATGTTATACTAACCGGACCAGCAATAATTAATGATTGAACAGTAATCGCTTCCATTGAATTTATTGTTTTCAGTGATTGGGTAATAATTTATTAATCCGGCAAATTTAGGCTGGTCTGTGAAAAGTATTGTAGATGTATTTTGCATAAATAAATAAGGAAAACCTCAATTCTCAACTAGTAAAAATTGTGCGAGGCAAAAAGGATTACATTAATACCTTTCCCTGCACTGATAAACTGCAGAGCAGGGTACCAATACTATTAATTTTATTTTAATTACCTGCGAAAACTGAATTCGATGGTATAGTTTTCATAAGGGAAGAAGCAATTAATGGGGCTGTTGCACTAATCTGTATTGCCAGCAGAACATTCATTGTATCTGCGAATCTGTATTGAACATACGTAAATCCAACTCCCAGAATAATATCAATACATGCAGATATAAAGAAAGCAAGATTGAAAATCTCAGGTCTTTTTTGCTTTGGCAAATCATTTATGCCTCTTATTATAAGAAGCTTCCCGATCAGGCTTCCAAAAACAGATAATATAATTATTTCTGTAGTCATGGCTTTATTCTATTATTCCGGTTGAACTGTCTTTTAGCTTCCTCAGAAAAGGAGTACTTTTCTTATAAATATTTCTCGTGCTGATCTTACCCCTGGAATTTTCCACAAACTCATCAGAGTTCAATATAACATCTGAAATTTGAGAGATAGTTGTCCCGGTCTTGTTAGCAAGAATTTCGGGTTCTATCCAGGGTGTATTCGCTTTTTCGTTTAATTCATCCAATGAATTCAGATAAAGCTTTCTTAATCTTTCCAATTCACTTTTTTCCATAATTACAAATATTATTTAACATCTAATTGTAGGGGCGAACATTATGGTATGCCAACAAAACTCCAATTGATTACTTTGTTTTCAGCTTAAATATCAGGATTGTATAAAATACTTGTTAATCTGTTTTTATAATTTCACTTTTAATCCTATTACTTTTCTCCTGACCCTTTGAAAACAATCCTTTGGACTGGCAGAATTTAGGTATTCAGCACCAAACCCAATGCGTTCATTCTGATATTTCAATCAACACATGTGATGATTTTAAAATATAATCATCCCTTAATTCACTTGCATTAAGTGTCGTAAAAGTTGCAATTATTTGTAAAACATCTTTTTTTACCTGTTCTTATTCTATCCTGGTCATTTTCCCCTTTTTTATTTTTACGTTGCAGGCATCTGGTCTTCAGAAAAGTTAACGACTGCAATTGGCTTGTTACGAAGGGCTAAGCCACTGCTTTTATATGTGAAAAATTCACCTGACCTGGTTAAAAGAATTAAGCATTTATATAACCAGTCATGCATTCTTGCATTTTCTTAACCTGGCAGGGTTCTGGCATCACGGTACTCTATCCATTTGAAATCGTCCAGAAACGCAAAAGCCTTTTTAGCACCTAATTCGAAAAGTTCAATTTTTAATTCCTCAGACATATTGAAGTCCAACCAATTAAATCTTGTTTTTCCGTTTTCATCTTCCTCTGCATCACAATCAATGCTGCAAATAAGTTTATTATAATCATCATTTTTCAGAAGAAAATCGTAATCGTGCAGTTGACGCATGGTGGAGATCATGCTGCCGGGAAATTTTTTCAGTTTTTCTATAGGCTGGGCTTCATTACGCCATGTACTGAGACGAGCCCCAAAAGTTGGTTTTGCAGGCACTCCCTTCCGGTGAAAAGCATTAATGGGGAAGTTTGACAGCATACCGCCATCAACAAAGAGCACCTTTTCAGGTATTACGCCCCTGTAGCCGGTATGCTTCCACCATCTGGTTTTATCCTTTGGAAGGTTAATATCTTCAGTAGTGCCGGCATCAGGAATGTTTTCGATAACAAATGGATAGAAGAAGAATGGTATTGACATTGATGCACGCACAAAACAAGAGGGCTTAACAGAGTCTGTATCTGACCAGTAAAGCTCAGACATCTCCGGAAACGTTATTTTGCTTTTAGTGGTAACATCGGAAGTGATAATTTTCAGGAAAGCCTCACGATGGATTTCTTCATTGGTTTCGCGATGAAGAAGTTTTGGCACTTTTTTCCGGTGTTGTGTCAGATCGGCCACAGTTTTAATACCTGCTTTCTCAAGATTCTCATCTACCCACCCCTGAAATATATAACCGGGGTTCAAGCCATAGTAACTTTTCAGGTATTTCCTGATACGGAAGAAATTTAACACTGCAAGTAATAAAACTCCTTTTTTACCATCTGCGTAACGCTGCACCAGTTTTTTAATACTTTTACTTCCATCAACAAAATCAAAGAGGTTTTGCCGGCCGAGGATATCAAGAATTTTTTCCGAAACCGGGTCGCCTATTTTACTCAAACCAGCCATCATAATGGTGTTGATAGCTCCGGCGGATGTGCCGGCAAGGCTGAAGAAGCGGATACCTGCTTTCTCCATTATGTAGGAATAGCCCACGAGTGCTATACCAAAAACTCCGCCGCCTTCCTGTACAAGGTCAACATATTGGTTTCCATCTTCATCAACAATGTCAGAATAGACTTTTTTGTCTAAGCCTTTAGCTTTCATGCTCTCCAGCATCTGCCGGATGGTTTCGGTGTTTGTGTAGGGGTTCATGGGTAATTAGTTAGGAACAGGTGTGCTCCTTGACCGGATTTTAAACCATTGCAATAAACAGAGTGTTCCATAGCAATCTCCTTTATAAATATTTTCCTCGGTTCTATTGCACTGAAACAAAATCAATCTTTGAGGTAAGGAGAGCAAAACTTAAATTGTGTGAGTATCGCTGTGCGCTATCATAACTGCGCCTGCCTGGGAAAATTATTAAAATCAGAAGTCCAATAACAAAAAATTATGTAACAGGTGTTGCTTAATTAAATGTGGTAAGTGATAGTATTAACGAACAAGACAAATTACAAAATAATGATTACAAAACAAAAAATTATATAGCAGTAATTAAGAATTTATACATCATGATCTACCATACTCAAAATGATAAAATCGGACTAACAATCAACAGAAGTAGCTTTAACTTAGAACGCAGGTTCTAAAAATGAACTTAAGTTTCCATAAGGCTATGTGCTAAGAATGATGAATTAATCTAAAGTTCTTTCATCTTGTCCGGGCATAATTAAGATGATAATATTTTTATTTATTTTTACTAAATAACTAAACTCCTTCGACTATGAAAGTTCAAATCTTTGCATTTGCAATTTTTATTTTTGCCTCCTTTACCATACCTGATCAACAAGGTTTATCATTAGGCGATGAAGTACCTGTTTTCAAAGCCTTTACTGATGATGGCTCAACCTGGGATATTCAAAATTTCCTTGGAGAGAAATATATTGTGGTTTACTTTTATCCGGCTGCAATGACCGGAGGATGCACCAAACAAGCATGTTCTTACCGTGACCACAGGGAAGATCTGCTGGAGGCAGGCGTTGAGGTTGTTGGCGTTAGCGGCGATAAAGTTGAAAGCCTCAGGCTTTTCAGGCAGGCAGAAAACCTCAACTTCACACTTTTATCTGATGAGAAAGGCGAGATTGCAAAAAAATTTGGTGTTCCTGTTGGTGATGGCGGTTCTATTAAACGTACGGTTGGAGATACTGAATATGAGCTTGCGCGCGATATAACTACACGGAGGTGGACTTTCATTGTAGGTAAAAACAGTAAAATCATTTATAAAAACGACTCCGTCAATGCAGAAAATGACACGGAAGAGGTCCTGAATTTTATAAAAACTCAGGCTTCTAACCTGTAAAAAATGCCGTCAGCTAATCTATTCAGTAAACATATGATAAATTTTCTTGCCCTATGCAAGACCCTTATCATATACAAAACCCTTATCCTACGCAAGATCCCGGAATCTTTTCAGATAAAGAATTAATAAGATTATCAAAACGTCAAAG
>JAWOIK010000271.1:0-10063 GCA_046484705.1 Ignavibacteriaceae bacterium
GTTATATAATTTGTATGCAAAAATATGATTCAATCCTGAGTAATAAGAGGCATAAAAACAGCTATTATAAAAATAATAATTGCAGTTCCGAAGAAGATATAACCAACAAGGTAATCGTACTGAAGTATGTTTAACTTGCCAAGCAAATAATGCCAGTCGTGATAAACCTTGTTGCCGCCAAGAAGCGGAAGTCTTCTTACCTGTGCATCGGCGGCATAAACGGAAATATTTATAAAATTTTGTCCAAGCCATAATAATGAAAATTGAACCCCGGTACGATAGTGATTTCTGAAAAAATACCATGCAATAATTGAAGGAAGAATTATCTGCATTAAAGTACCGCCAAGAGTATAAATAAACTTTCCGAAAAACTTGAAGAAAATATGTCCTGCTTCATGAATAACAAGATCAATATTATCAAGTAATCCGTATTCACCCCTGTTCAAAATCCAGTAGATTGCAATAGAAAGTATGATTATTGAAGGAATCCATCTTTTTATTTCATCCATTTTAGTATGCTCTTTTGCATACTTCAGACTAATTTTTGCTTCGTCTTCTATTTCCTTTGTAATTTTTTCTTCGGGCAATTGCATATAAAAATATTGATAAGTATTTTGGAAGCGAAATTAAGTATTGCTCACACCTAATACAATCACTTATTAAACGAATTAATAATCAGAAAGGATTATTGTATGATATTTTTCAGGAGATTTGCTTTACCGGTTATAATTATTCTTTTTTCATTTTTAAATGAAATTTCTGCTCAGCAAATTGTAACCCCAAGACCAAGTCCGGATGCCACAGTTAGTCAGATGGTTGGTGTTACAAAAGTAAGCATTGATTACAGTAGCCCAGGAGTGAAAGACAGGGCTATCTGGGGCGAGCTTGTTCCATATAACGAAGTCTGGCGAACTGGTGCAAATGAGTTAACAACGATTACATTTGATGACCCGGTTAAAATTAATGGCTCAGAACTGCCTGCAGGTACATATGGACTTCACACTGTTCCTTCCGCCGGGGATTGGGAAATAATTTTCAGTAAAGATGCGGTTGTAGATGGTTCATCAAACTTTAATCCTGAAAAAGAAATTCTCAGAATTAAATCTACCCCGGAAGAGCATCATTTCATGGAAAGAATGACTTTTCTCTTTTCAGATGTTACTGAAAATTCCGCTGTAATAAGTCTGCTATGGGATAAGCTAAAAGTCTCATTTAATCTTACAACAAACACACAGGAATTAACTCTTTCAAAAGCGAGAAAGCAATTAAATTGGGCTGCACCATTTCAGGCAGCACAGTACTGCTTAACAAACAATGTTAATCTGGAAGAAGGATTGAGGTGGATAGAAGCTTCCTGCCTTATAAATGAAGTCTACTGGAATACAAGGGTAAAAGCTCAAATACTTGCAAAGCTTGGCAAAAAACCGGAGGCGATTGCAACCATGGAACATGCGGTTGATCTTGGAGGTAAAATGGATAGTGCTCCATTTGATTATGATAATATGAAGGCTATGCTTGCTGAATGGAAAGGCAAGTAAATATTTAAGTGTCTTGTCCTGTAAATAGCATAATAATAATTCAAATATTTACCGGGCAAGACACTTTGTCAAATATTCTGTTCCTCTGAATCAGCTTCCTTACTTAGCATTTCTTTTTAATTTATCTTTAAAAATCTTTTCAAACTTTTCTATTTTAGGAGTAATAACAAAAGAACAATATCCCTGGTTAGGATTGTTTTCATAATAATCCTGGTGATATTTTTCTGCTTTATAAAAATGAACCAGTGGTGATATTTCTGTTACAATCGGGTTATTCCAGATTTTTTCATCAGTTAATTTTTTTTTGTAATAATCAGCACGCTCTTTTTGCTCAGCATCGTGATAAAATATAACAGAACGGTACTGAGTTCCAACATCGTTTCCCTGCCTGTTTAAAGTTGTAGGGTCATGAGTTTTCCAAAAAATTTCCAGCAGCTCATCATATGAAACAATTTCCGGATCATAAGTAACCTGCGTACATTCAGCATGCCCGGTTGTACCGTTACATACTTCCTCATAAGTCGGGTTTTCCACTTCTCCGCCGGAGTAGCCTGAAACAACTTCTGTAACTCCATTAACTCTTTCAAAAATTGCTTCGGTACACCAGAAACATCCTGAACCGAATGTGGCTTTCTTATAATTTGGATTATCATTATTCATAATTTTTTTCTCTACGACTTTATTTTCTGGTTTTGATTCTTTACAGGACATTACAGAAAGTAATAATAATATCAACAAGCCTGTGAACAAACAGGTCACAGGCCATTGACGATAAAACCGATTTTTATTTAGCATCAATTCTTGCCATTAATTAATAAAGAAAATCTGTTTAACTTGATTCTTCAACCGGATTTGGCTTTCGCTTTCCTCTGATTAAAAAGAAAAGCACAGCAACAAGCAAAACAGCGCCGATTATATAATAAACAAAAGTAATATCGCGAGGATAAATAATATTCTTCCATTCTGATACTTTTGATTCAATGAGATTTTTCTGTTGAGCAGTAATCATGTTGTTATCCAAAAGATATGGCATCCAGTCAGGTTGAACAGACTTATTCCAAGTGCTGTCTACAAATAAAGCATATACCTGTTCGGATTCTTCTTTACTCTTAATTCCATAGTTTTTAAACTCTTCATCTATAAACCTTGTTGCTTCAACTAAAAACTCCTGTCCGCTGTTAAAATCCTGAAGAATAATATTATTCATTGCAAATTCTTCTTTAATAGAATTCCAGGCTTCGTTACGGATTGCGGATTGCCAGTTACTGAAGAGTAAATCAATTTCTTTAAGCTCATTTGATTTCTCTTTGCTGTCGGCATAAACCTCAATGAGGTGCGTACCAATTTTCTGCCAGGTAGCAACAAATTCATCCTGCTGTTTTTTTATTTCCTTAATATCACCCGGGTTAAGAGTTGTTACATCCAGGAACCTGACATGATCTCTTAACGAACGTTTAACATTAGTCAGCACAAAATTATTTTCTAAACCGGAAGCAATTTTATCTTTATCATCGGAAGTTAAGGCTGAGACATCTGTATTTAGCTGCGGAAGAAGACTATCGACTACACTCAGAACAAGGTTGTCCCGTTTTAGTAAGGAAGTTTTCAAATCGGCAATAAGATTATTCAGCCTATTAATCGTCTCGGAATCCTTCTTTTTTGAAGATTCCAGTACTGCAATTTGACTTATCAATTCAGTATTCCGGGTATTAAGCCTATCAACTTCATCCCTTAATACAGTAACCTCTGTCTGCAGAACTTCAATTTGGGTAAAATCAGTTATGCGTATGTCCAGCTCAGATTTTAACTTTGCTAAAGTTTTATCAAAATCATAAGGATAAAGACTTTTATCAAGAAGTTCTTTGTGTTCGTCATATTGTGAGTTTAATAATTCAATATCACCTGCAATGGTGTTGATTTCATCCATTGATGAAGCATCTTTTATTCTTTGTTCAAGCTGAGATGCTTTTAATTTAAAGTCCTGCACTATTTCATAATCCGATTGTGAAAAAGTGATAGTTGAAAATAGAATTATGTAAATAATTAAAACAAAACAGGTTGTTTTCATTTTTCACCTCTTTCTATTTCGCTTTTCGTAAGGTAGTATTTTTTTGTTCCGTCAATAAGTTCAATAAACGGTGAGCGCTGATTGAACACCGGCTTTTCTAAACCAGATTCATCAATTAATATTTTTGATTCCATTTCCAGTTCACCTTCTGAAGATTCAAACACGTAAACATTTTTAAACCCGGGTGAAGTGATAAAATAATATCCTTCGAAATTCCGGATAATACGCACTTGTCTATCAAGATAAGCAAGTGAATCCTCAAGCTCTTCATAAAATAACGGCTTAATATTAAATGAAAATGTATACCTGTCTTCAGATGCGTTTCCATCAGCATCAATTTTCAAAACTGATTCTATCGGCCAGGAAAAATCTGCTGGCTTTAGAACGAGCGATGAACAGGAATAAATTATAAATATCAATAAACCTGAAACTAATATCTTGAAATATTTCATTTTACCTCCGTAATGAATTTTGTACAGATAAACATAATTATTTTTTTGATATATCACACTTTACAAATCTTGTTAATTAAGGTAATTTTTAGGTACCACTTAACTCTATAATATTTAATTCACGTGGTTTATTTAAGTTTGAATGTTGATTTTACAGAGGTATTATGGAACTGCACAAATTTCTTGAAGAAAATAAATCTCAGATACTAAACGACGCTGCTGAAACACTCCACAGGGCTCAGCTTAAATCTTACAGCCTTTCATCAATAGAACAAAATAAAAAAAGGCTTGAAAAGCTGTTTGATTTTACTGCTATCAGTGTTGAAAGCAAAAGCCTAGTTGGAATGACCGAGTATGCCGATAAAATTGCAAAAGAAAGATTCAATGCCGGATTCGATCTGCACGAAGTTCACACAGCATTTAATGTGCTGGAGGAAACTATCTGGAAAAAAATAATAGACAATAAAGACGCTTCCGGACTGGGGAAAGCACTAGGTTTAATTAGTACGGTGCTCGGGGCAGGTAAGGAAACACTTGCGCTTACTTATGTATCGCTCGCAAGTAAAACCAAAACCCGTACACTTGACCTTTCTGAATTATTCGGCAGGTAGAAATTAAAAGCCGGTGATCCCACGGTCGGATTCCCCGGCTTTAGATGGAGATGAGAGATTATTTTCTGATTCTTATTTTAAAATCTCCTTTAATTTTTTTATCGAAATGTTTTTCATACAGATCCAGATACTTTGAATGGTGTTCGGGCGATAGTGATTTGCCGTTTATTTTAATTGTCTCTTCGTTCAGTGTCAGGTTCATTTTTTCATCCTCGCTTTTGAGATAACCCTCTTTCACTAATTCGCTTTTCATTTCTTTTAAAAAATTATCCAGCTTTTCCATTTCAACATTCAGCGTTTTCAGATCTTCATCAAGTCCGCTTAAATCAATATCAAGATTTTCTATGTCGATTTTCACTTTTGCCAGTTCCTCTTCCGCATCTTCCAGATTTTTTCTTACCTCAATTTGTATTTTATCAAAATCAATTTTCTTAATATCCTCTTTAAGCTTTTTCATATCTTCATTAAAAGCATCCTTATCAAAGTGAAATTCAAACTTTTTGGTTTTAAGGTCCTTCAATGATTCTTTAAGCACATTCATACTTTCTTTCAGTTCTTCTTTATCGATATCAATTTCAATTTTCTCCGGAAGATTTTTAAGCATATTCAACTTCATTTCTTTCATATCATCTTTGAATTTTTTCATATCAAATTCAAATGCCAGCATGTCCGATTTAAAACCGCTCATATTATGCTGCAGATTATTTAACTTGTCATAGATCATAGTTTCATATTTTGAATGTTCTTCGCCGGGTACCTTTTCACCATTTTTGTAAATGGCTGAAATTTCCCCGTCCTCAAAATCAACACGCCATTTGTTGCCGTCATCTTTGAAGGTAAAGCTGTTGTCTGACATACCGCTTTGAAAAGAAGTTGTACCTGCAGAAGTTTCATGTACGTTTGAACAGGCATTAAAGGCAAGTATTATAAAAAAGAATATACCTGCCGCTGGTAATAAAGTAGAGAATCGCATCTCATTACTCCTATATTTTAATTTGTATCTGAATGTTCAGACGCAAATCAACCGAAAGTGTTACTTGCATATAGCATTAATAATATGAATGGCAGATAGCGGGGATAAAAGGAAGAATCGTTTAAAATTACAAATGGCAGAAAAAGTTTATGTTATAGGAGAAATACCAATTGATTTTTGTGGTGGATTTCCTAAATAAAACAGGCAAATAGTTTTTAAGAGTTTAACAAACCGCGGAAATATTCGAAAACATATTTTAATCAATAAATCCGTATTTTTTAATATGCCTGTATGCAAGGTATCCAACCGCACTTAGCTGTGCCATACCAAGGACATATCTGACCGGGTTAAATTTTGACTCTTCAATATATTTATTGTAAAGCGGGGATAGAAAATAATAATTATTGTCTTCATTGAAATTATTTTTCGTTGACTGCCTTATCAACATTTCTGTTCTCAGTTGGATAGTGTTTTTATCATTGTCTGGCGGAATCTGAATATTGGAATGATAGAGATCTCTGTAAAAATCAAATTCATCAAACTGAATAAAAATATTGTCTTTAAATACAGGGGAGTTCGGGTTTATCGGGATGGTGTCTGTTTGAATTTCCTGTGAAAACATAAAACCATTTATAAGGATGATCGAAATAAATATGTAATTACATGTTTTCATAAGCGTGTTTTATAAAACTCAGGTTTAATATAATCAGACTGTTATAAAGTAACCATACATTTATCAATTGGCGATATGATCGCTACTTATTTTATTTCCTGTTCTCTAATTGAAAATGATATCTTTCTTTTACTTAAATAGTCCGTAACAAATTCATATCCCTGACTTTGCATTCCAATAAATTCCGGGGGAGATATTCCTTTCTGACTATACCTGCCCTCCAAAACCAGCCTTGCAACAGCAGAGCAGGTGTATCCGGTTGTTCTTGCCATTGAAGTTGTTTTAGTTTCTTCATCAAACTTATCAAACAGGTCATACGTTATTGTTTTACCATCTCCTTCAATAGTAAGTCTTAATATTGTGAATTCTTTTTCATTTTCTTCCAGTTTCCAATGTGGAAACAATAGTTTTGATGTGAAATCAACCGGGCGGATGTTGGCGCCATCAAATTCCATTTCTTCTTTATCAAAAAAACCGGTATCTCTTAACGTTCTCATTAAATCGATATGCCCGGGATAACGGAGTGTTTTTTCGATCATATTAGGAATGCTCATTGTTTTTATCAACGAGCGTAAGCCATCTGTATTAAATGCTTCAAGAGTACCAATATTTTCAAATTCAATTAATTCCGGATCGGATAATGCAGGTTTGATAATTACATTTCCATCCCGGACAATACGTGAGGGTCTTACATATTCTTCTATAACATCCTTCGGTGAGAAGGGAGCTTTATACTGAAACGGAAGCATTCTTTTAAAAGGAAGCCCGCCAACATAGCATTCAAAGCTGTTAATTTTCATTTTGATTGTTTGATAGCCGAGTATAATATTGCTGAAGCCCGGAGCAATTCCACAATCAACAATTGCTGTAACTCCATTCTCCTTAGCAAGGCTGCCAAGTTCAAACGGATCTTCACCGAAGAAAGATATATCCACAATATTCTTTTTTGCTTCAATTACTGATTTCAAAGTACTGAATCCCATATGCCCGGGCACAGCGCCGATAACAAGATCAAAATCTTTAATTATTGTTTTAATGTTTATATCTGATGAGATATCTGACTGAAGAATATCTAAGGAATGATATAATTTAATTTTTTGAAGTTTTGGTTCATCAATATCTGCTACAGTTACTTTATAATCCGATGAAAGATCGGCAGCAATTGCGCTGCCAACCATTCCGCCTCCGAGGATAATAACTTTTTGCATTGCAGTATTTAATTGGTTATTGTCAAATCTGCTTTATGTACCGGGATATTAATTCGTTGCCCAGTTTCTTAAAGCATTCTTTTCTTCAATTGAAAGTTTTGTTGAAGGGTGCATAATTCTGTATTGCCACAACGGCATATTTTCTTCTCTGACTTCTTCCCAGATTTCCTCTTTCATTTTGGCCTGGTCCGAAGTGCGCATATTTCCCCACTCAGAAAAATTTAATTTCTTTCTGCCATTGTTCACATCACTTGTTGTGAGCCAGGATAGCGGGGCAACTTTGGTATACCATGCCCAATTCGTTTCATTCGAATGACAGTCATAGCATGCTTTCCGAAGTATGTCTTTAACATCGTTTGGTGCAGATAAATCATATTCAACCGGCGGATTGTGCTGTTCATTTGGAATGAACTGAATTCCCACCAATACAATTATAACCAAGATCCAAAACTTTTTCATATTGTTCCTTTAATTGATTTTTGAAACTCTCTTTTTATCTTTATTAAATTTTCTTTCCCCCTCTTTCTTTCCGAACTTTTTTCTGTATGAGTTAGCCAGCTTACAATCTTCACAAAATTTACCGCAACAGTCCTGCCATTCTTTACTGGAAAATTTATATCGAAGTTTACTCATTTTAGTTTAGCTAATATGCTCTTCGAGGTATTAATTACATTTTCGGTAGTAAATCCATATTTTTCAAAGATTATTTTAACCGGTGCCGATGCGCCAAATTTTTCAACACTTATAACCTCACCATCTTTACCAACATACTTTTCCCAACCCTGACTTACACCGGCTTCAATTGCTACCCTGGCTTTAACCGATTCAGGCAGAATGGAATCTTTGTATTCGTCCGGCTGTAATTCAAAAAGTTCCCAGCTTGGAAAACTTATAACGCGTATTCTAATCTTTTCCTCTTCAAGTTTCTCTGCCGATTTTAAAGCTAGTTCAACTTCGGAGCCGGAAGCCATTATAATTAGTTGCGGGGATTCTGAATCTTTAATTATATATGCGCCTTTTTGAAATTCATTTGCAGGTGAATATTTTTTCCTGTTTATGACTGCAAGCTTTTGTCGTGTAAGCAGTAAACATACGGGTCCGCCTTTATGTTTAATAGCTGTTTTCCATGCTTCAACAGTTTCGTTTGCATCAGCGGGACGAAGGACAAGATTATTTGGAATAGCTCTTAGGCTTGACAAATGTTCAACAGGCTGATGTGTTGGTCCGTCCTCGCCGAGTCCAATGCTGTCATGTGTAAACACAAAAATTGATTTTACTTTTGATAAAGCTGCGAGGCGGATAGTTGGTCTTAAATAATCTGAAAAAATAAGAAAGGTTCCGCCATACGGAATTACCCCCCCGTAAATTGCCATACCATTCAGAATACTTCCCATGCCGTGTTCCCGTACTCCGAAATGAAAATTTCTTCCTGAATGATCCGACGGAGAAAATGTTTTATACTTTTTAAGAAATGTATTGTTAGAAGGCTCAAGATCTGCAGAGCCGCCAATAAGTCCCGGAAGAAAATCTGCAATGGCATTTAAAACTTTTTCAGATGCTGAACGGGTAGCCATCTGTAAATCATAATTATCAAATTCAGGAAGATGTTTTTCCCATTCATCTCCGAATTCTCCGTTCATCAGATTAAGGAACAGCCTTGCTTCTTCAGGGTATTTAGAAGTGTATTCATCAAACTTTTTCTGCCATGTTTTTTCATATTCAATTCCGTTTTCATTTATGCTTGAAAAGTATGCTTTAACATCTTCGGGTATAAAAAAGCTTTTGTCTTCCAGCCAGCCAAGATTTTTCTTACTAAGTTTTACTTCCTCCTCACCCAGCGGTGAACCATGGGCTGATGACGAGTCCTGTTTATTAGGACTGCCGTAACCAATTTTTGTTTTTGTGATAATTAATGTGGGTTTGGTCGGTTCATTCTGCGCTGTTTTTACTGCAGATAAAATCTGGTTAATATCATTAACATCATCAATATTAAGAACCTGCCAGTGATAAGCTTCAAATCTTTTTTTTGTATCATCAGAAAAAGCCAGCTCGGTTCTGCCGTCTATTGTAATTCCGTTATCATCATAAAAGAAAATTAATTTGCCAAGTTTTAAATGACCTGCCAGGGAAGCAGCTTCATGCGAAATACCTTCCATTAAATCACCATCGCTGCAGATTCCATATATATAATGATCAAGGATTTTTATATCATCTTTATTAAAGAGAGATGCAAGGTAGTCCCGTGCTATAGCCATACCTATTGCGTTCGCAAACCCTTGTCCAAGCGGACCGGTAGTAGTTTCAACTCCATCAGTATGACCGTATTCAGGATGACCGGGAGTTATGCTTCCATACTGCCGGAAATTCTTTAAATCATCAAGCGATACATTGTACCCGCAAAGATGTAATACAGAGTAAAGAAGCATACTGCCGTGCCCCGCAGAAAGTATAAATCTGTCCCGGTTAAACCATTTGGAATTAGATGGATTGTGCTTCATCACTTTGGAATAAAGAATATATGCAACAGGAGCACATCCCAT
>JAWOIK010000065.1:0-7832 GCA_046484705.1 Ignavibacteriaceae bacterium
CATCCTTTTCCTCAATAATAAAGCCTGTTTCTTTAAGTATACTTAAGTGCTTGGACACCGTTGATGTTGCAAGTTGTAAGACATCAGTTATTTCGCAAACGCAAAGCGGTTTTATCTGAAGCATTTTTAAAATTCGCAGACGGTTAGGATCGGAAAGCGTTTTAAAGAATTTGGTTTTTTCTTCAATCATAGTAATTCATTTCGTTAACTAACGAAATATAAAAGGTAAGCTGGTAATATCAAAACTATTTGGATATCACTTAATTATAATTAATGAAGAGATAGTAGACTAACAGCTAGATTGAATTCAAATATTCTGTAAACTTCAATAGATCAGTTGGCAAGTTTACATTAAAAAACATCTCTTTGGAATAGAATGGCAAATTTTCAACCTGAATGATCTCGTGATCAAAATTTTTTAGAAAGTTTTTAATTGAATAGTTTTTTTCTTTATTAATTGAAGCATCATCCATAGAATTAAAAACATTTTCAATATGCGGAAGCAATTTCCTTGAGTAAACTCCAACTAACGGATGTTCATACAAAAAGTCTGTAAAATATCTTACAGGTTTATCGCTTTTATAGTTTATTAAATAATTTATCATATCCTTTGTGATTAAAGGGGTATCGCAGGAGACTACAAAATTTATCTTAGTGTGTGAGTTAAATAACCCGCTATGAATTCCGGCAAGCGGACCTTTATTTTTATAAATATCTTCGTACAAAGGAATATTTAAAAACCTGTACTCATCAGGTGAGTTAGTAATAATTAATATGTTTTCGAAAAGTGAACTTATGAGGTTGGTAATTCTTTCAATTATCGTTTGCCCGTTTATAACAAGTAGTGCTTTATCGGTACCCATTCGGGAACTTGATCCGCCGGAAAGAATTATACCTGAAATATCTTTAAACATATAATTGTTGTGGATTGTACCCCGGAGAGGATTCGAACCTCCGACCTACGGTTTAGGAAACCGACGCTCTATCCTGCTGAGCTACCGGGGCAAAGTTGTTTCTATTTATTCCCTTTATTCGTACCTCTGTCCCGACCTGCCGGGATCAGGAAACCGTTGCTCTATCCTGTTCAACTAACGGAGAATGAAAATTAGATATTAAAATTTTTCTAACGATTCTTTTTCTTTGCAAAATTAAGGAAGTTAAAGGTGTTAAAAAAGATTGACTTAGTATTAAAAAACCGATCATACCTGACTGGGTTTATATGGAACGGAGATGAGAGATGAAATTACATATTAAGCCAGTAAGTCATTTTGATCATAAATATATTGTCCGGAGTTGCTTCAAACATTCTGTCAAATGAATTACCGAATTGAAACTCGCCAATCTCCTCTGAGAAAGCACGTGATTGAGTCCACACAAAATACACAACTGAACCCGGCAGGTACTCCCATCTAAGAACTGCATTACCTCTGAGTGAAACAAAATTGTAATCTCTGTTATCAACTTTAAATGCGGAAATCGGTCCGTCATCGTCCGGATCGGCTTCATATGTCAAAGGATTGAATGTTGAACCTTCTGTTCCGTAAATCAGGAAATCGTATGACTTTGGCGTTTTCAATTCCTTATAGTTTTTATAATCGCCTGAAGAAATTAATGGCTGCATATAAAGCTGAAGACTAAGATCAGGGGTAAATGTCCAGTTTAATCTGATACTTGCAGAAATGGTAGTCTGATCCATTTCAGCAAAAACATATCTTTCTCCGTAGGTTTGTGCTGCATTTATATCACTATAAGAATTAACCCATTGAGCATACTCAAAATTTCTGTTTAACAGCGGTGAAACGGAAATCATAATATTAGAAAGAGGACGGAATTCAATTCCGGCAAAAGCATTTAAACTATATGATTTTTCAGTTTGATACGTGCCTGCCCCTGCATTAACAACCCAGTTATTTCTGCTGTCAGATTGTGCATTTATTCTTGCCTCGTAGCCGGGTAAATTTAATGTTAACGGACCGCCCCTCGTCCGCCTGTTATTAACTGTTTCAGGATTGTATGCAAGATTCCAGTTTACTGAATAATAATTCAGAAACTGAAACCACCCGAAATGAAAAATACCTTGCCATGTTGGATTTCCATCGAAATCATGATTTGTAAAAGCAGCGGCACCCAGTTCTATGCTTCTATAAAAATCGGTCGGCTCATTCCAGACATATCCGGCACCGATGTGTGCATTTATTACATCTGCCCTGAACATAAAACCAACATCATTTACATCGAATGAAGGTGATATCATACCAAAAGCAGAATTAACAAAAAAATTGCCTCGCTGTTTGTTGATATAAAAACGAGTCGCATACCCGGTCAGCGAAGTTGCTGAAGAGTCCACGCTTATATTTTTTGCGTCAGGTCTCTGAAAATAATGACGTGAATTTCTTTGAAGGTTAGTTATTCTTGATTGTGTTCCGGTAAGATGACTTAGTCCTGCCCATCCGGTAAACACCCAGTTCTTCTCTGCATCAAGAAATGACCAGCCATCAATGCCAAAACTGTATGCTGAGGAGTTTATATCACTTTTTAAATTATCCTCATCAAAATCTCTGATAGTACCGGTGGTAATGAATCCCAATGCCTGTCTTCCCTCATTAAATTCTTTTTGCGCACGAACTATGCTATAAAAAGTAAGTGGTTCAACTTCCCATTTCGACCTGCTGCCGCTCTGATCGATTTCTGCAAATTCTCTTCTGGTTACAGCCTGAATCGATCCGATATTCCAACTGTCTCCAAGTTTACCTGTTATTTTTCCTGCACCAAGAATTCTGGTACCGGAAGGATAATCAACATAATCAGCATCCGGAGTACCTCCCTGCGGAGTTCTTCCTATTCTCCGGCTATAGAAAAAATCTGCACCTGACCAGTTAAACCCCCAATAGTTGTTTGCTCCACCTATGCCAAAATTAAAAGTACTAGATCCTTCTACGAAGAAAGGTCTTCGTTCCGAGAAAAATGATTCTACATCACTTAAGTTTATAACAGCCGGATCAATTTCTACCTGGCCAAAATCCGGATTGATTGTTGCGTTAAGAGTCAGGTTTGAGCCGAGACTATATTTAATATCTACACCCATACTTGGTGAATATTCCGAACCGTTGTTAAAAGGATCACCATTCTCGTGTGAAATATATTCTGCTTTGGTTGTTAGATAAGGTCTGATTTCCAGACTACCCGGAGCAGAAATATTTTCAAAACCTGTAAGATCTGCAAAGTGAGAAACGAATCCGGTTTCGTGTTTAGGAACAAAGACAAGATAAGAGCGTTCATTATTTCTTGCTATATCTCTTTTAAAGTTAACACCCCATAGCATTTCACCGCCGCCGTTTTTGAATCTTAACTGAGAAAACGGAATTCGCATTTCCGTAATCCATCCACCATCGTTGTGGGATACTTTTGCCTCCCAAACACCGTCCCAGGAATTATCATCCCATCCATCATTGAACAGAACTCCATCTATTAAAGAGCCGGCTGCTGTGACAGAAAAATAATACCCGCTTCTTTTGTCATAATATGAATCGAGAAAAAGTGTGAATCGGTCTGTCTGAACGTACTCGTCTCTGCGTGAAAGTCTGGAGATAATTGAATCCGGCTCATCGAACATTACTGCGGCAACATAGAGCGCACTTTCATCATAAGCTACCTTAACAACCGTTCTTTGAGATGCAGGTTTTCCTTCTTCAGGATCGCGCTGAATAAAATTATCATACTTTTCAGCTCTTTGCCAGATACTTTCATCCAATTTCCCATCAAGTAAAATTGGTTCATCAAGTTTCAGTGCACGGATCTTAATATCATTATTTTTAATGGTTAGCGTATCCCGTGATCCGGCAAATAAAAGATTTGCTGCTGCAAATAACATTACTATAATAATATTTAGTTTAATCATAATTCATCCAGCAGGAGTTATCTTTTCTTAATTTCTATCTTACCAAGATTGGTTTCCAATTCGATTCTTGGACCACCGCCGTTTAGCTTTAATGTTGCAACCACTTCTCGTTTGGTATCATCAACATTGTACTTCAGTCCGTCAAATTCAGATTTGATGTGAACAAATGACTTATCACCTTTATCAATATACGCAGCAGTTACGGTAGCAATGATAGTCGCTTTAGTATTTGCAGGGACTGTAAGGACAATATCGCCGGCACCTGTGGAAACGGAGCTGTTCATGTTGAAATCAGAGGTTAAATCCACATTAATTTTCCCTGCTCCGGTAGTTGCATCAACACCTCCGGCAATATTTTTAAGATTTACATTTCCACCGCCGGTTGAAACTTCTACCATCCCTTTTGAACCCATAACATTTATATTTCCACCGCCGGTACTGATATCAGCAGTGCCATTTACATAGCCAACACTGATATTTCCGCCGGCAGTTGATATGTCTGCATTTCCTCCAATATCACTAATATTAATGTTCCCTCCGGCTGTTGAAAGATCTGCAGACTTACCAGATTTACCTACTGTAATATTTCCACCTGCTGTAGAAACATCCACTAAACCGGTTACACCTGTCAGTTTTATATCTCCGCCCCCTGATGATGCTTCGATATTGCCGTCAATATCATTGCAGTTAATATTTCCTCCGGCAGTGCTCAGTTCAACCATTCCGTTTATTTTTGAAGTAGTAATATTCCCACCAGCACTTGAAGCTGAAACTTTACCTGACATGTCATCATTAATTTTTATATTACCGCCACCTGTAGCTGTACTCAAATTAAATTGTGAAGGCACCCATATATCAACGTTGAATCTCTCTGAGTCTTTTCCTTTAAATTCAACGGATACGACTGTTCCTTTCTGTTCAATGATCAATTTTCCAAGTTCATCACTATCAACATTCTTTGCATGGATTTTAACTTCATCTTTACTCCATGTAAAGATGTTAATGTTCCCGTGGTTTACCGCTACATCAAGTGTGTGTTGTTTATTCACCTTAAAAGTTTTTTCAACATCATCTGCATAAACAATTGTTGATACGAATAATAATGCCATGAAAACAAACAACATTTGAATAGATATTTTCTTCATTTTAATTGTACTCCTGCAGAATAGTTCTGCTTCTGAATTTTATATAATTGTTATTATCATTAGTTAATTTCTCTTTTAACAAAGTCAGTTCATCCGGGGAGAATGTCAGACCTTTCTCTGTGAGTTCCGAAATTGCATTTATTGCTTCGATCCTTAAACCGGAAGTGGTATCGGACGTAATCACTGTCAGAAAAGCCTGCTTTATTATTTCATCATAAGGAAGTTTTCTAAGAACCTTTAAAGCCTCGAGTCGGACCCCAGGATTTTCATCTGTTAACATTACAGTCATCAGTGAATTTTTTGTATCATTGTCAATTCTAGCCTGTGGTTTAGTCTCAATGGCGTTTATTGAACTTAATCTGGAACCGGGATTATGATTATTAAGCATAGAGTAGGCAAGTACTGCCTGAATTTGAGGATCATTAACAGAGCCTTTCATTCTCACCGGTTTCACTGCTTCAAACTCAAATTCTATTTCACCGTCACTTGCATCAGCATCAATAAAATGTACATTGGAAATGCTTAATACCTGTTCATTAAATTCAAAATTGTCACCGGCATTTATAAAATTGCCATTACCATTTTCAATTACAGGTGCAGATGATCTGCCTGAGAAAATTGCAAATCCTAATAAAAATCCAATGGATAATACAAATGCTGATGAAAGGGTAAATCGATAAGGGGTAAACAGATACGAAAGTAATTTAGTAACGATTGATTCCTGTGATGCTTTTTGTTCTTCCCTCAACGCTTTGCTCAACTGATATCTTGCAGAGGATAATATCCGGTCGTTAACAACAGAAGATTTTTCTTTACGAAGTTCATGGAAAAATGAAATTTCCTCCCGATATACTTTTGCACATTCTTCACAATCGACTTTATGTTTTTCAAACAGGTTTCTTTCCTGTTCGGATAATTCCTCATAAAAGTATAATACTATCTTTTCTTTAAATTCATTGTGTTCCATAATTTCCTCGCGTATCAGTTATTAATAAAACTGAGTTTCTTTCTTAAATTTCTTGTAGCATCGAATAAATATTTTTTAACAGTTCCTTCATTGCATTCCATCATTTCTGCAATTTCCCTTATTTTATAACCGTCATAATGTTTTAATATAAAAGTCATTTTCTGTTTCGGTGATAAAGTTTCGATCGCATTGTTAATTATTTGTCCAATTTCAACTTCTGCTGTTAGAACTTCAGGAGAACTATTTAAATCTGCCGGTTCACTATCCTGATAATTTTCATCTTCATCATTGGCTGAAAGTGAAATATTATTTTTCCTTTTGTCACGGGATTTAAATGTAAAACAGACATTTGTTGTAATTCTGAATAACCATGTTGAAAATTCACTTTTGAACTGAAAATTTTTAATACCTTTAAAAGCCCTGATAAATACTTCCTGGTAAAGATCCTTGGCATCATCTTCATCACCAACATATCTGAAAGCCAGTGAAAGCACTTTGGAGTCGTATTTATACACCAACTCCTCAAAAGCACGAATATCACCGTTCTGTGCATTTAATATTAATTGATTTTCTTCAGGCGCCATTAAAATTTCCTTGTCTGTTTGATTAGACCACAGCAGTTAAACAAAGGTTGTATCCGCTGCTGAATTATTTTATTCCACAGCAAAATTATGGTGAATTAGTTACGGAAGAACTTAAATTGTGATTAGCGGTTAATTATATCGAAGACCGAATTGAGTTGATAGGTAGGTTTAATATTATCATTGCCGTTTGTAAAATGTTTTACGCCCGTTTGAACAAGTGCAGTATCAATCCCAAGTTTAACACCCATTTTAATATCTGTTTCAAGTCGATCGCCAATAAGTAATGTAGCTGATAGATCACTTTTCAGACGTGATATTATTTCATCAATCATAAACTGTGAGGGTTTTCCGAAATGTAATTCTAGTTTGCGGTGTGTGCGCTTTTCCAGTGCTGAAATAGTTGAACCTGCATCCAGAACTTCGCCGTTATCAACAGGACAGGTATCATCTATATTAGCTGCAAAAAATCTTGCACCTTTTTCAAGTGCCCGTGCAGCTATTTCCAGTTTATCGTAATTGAATGTTCGGTCAAGTGTAATGAGTACAATATCTATTGCTTCAGGGTTGATGGAGTATTGAAGTCCAGCCTCAATGATTTCATCAACAAATTTGGCTTCACCTATTGCAAAGAATTTTTCTCCACGGAAATTATCGGCAATGTAATTTTTTAATATAAAAGTTGAATTGATAATTTCGTCTTCGGATATATTTAATCCGAATCCGGTTAAAAGTACAAAGTAATCCTGAATCGTTTCAGTTGTTTTGTTCGAGACAAAAATAATTCTTCTGCCCGAATCTTTAATGATGTTAATGGTTTTATCTGCATTTTCAATCAGCTTCTCACCGCGGTAGATCGTACCATCCAGATCAAAGATGAAAGAGTTATACTTTTTATAGATCATAAATCTGGTATATTTGAAAGGAACCCGGTTTAAGTGTAATTCTCAATTGTGCGCTTTCTCCTTCTGAGTTTATGGCAATGCCTGTTTCATCCGACAGAAGATTTTTAAAACTTGCTTTTTCTATATCAAGAGGTATTGATATTTCATCTTCTTCATGTCCGGTATTGAAAAATACTATTATCCGTTTATTATTGTACTTTCTTTCAAACACAAAGCTGGATTTTTTATCATTAGCATAAAGAAACTTCAAATTTCCTTTTCGGAGTGTTTCACTATTATTCCTTAATCCGATCAATTTTTTGTAAAAATATAAAAGCTCTTCGTTTTGCTCAACGG
>JAWOIK010000128.1:0-3621 GCA_046484705.1 Ignavibacteriaceae bacterium
AAACCCGTTTCATGATAAAATCCGCATCACATCCGAAGAAGCAATTTACCGGCTTGAAGTTTTTGATTTGACTGGAAAACTGATAGTTGAAAAATCAATTCAAAACCAGAAAAGCTCAGTGTTAAACCTTGAAGGTTTGCCCGGCTCTGCAATTCTGAGGGCAACTTTCAAAAATGGAAACTCACAAAAAATGGTAGTGGTTAAGCAATAAAAGCAGCACTTACTAAATCACAGATTAAGAGGCTTTTATGGTCCTGAACTGTTATACTTACAGCAGCCGGAAAAAATGTGATTCAGAGCATTTACGGAGTTAGATTTTATTCAAAAAGTTATACAAATCTTCATCTGTTTGCAGGTTGAGTTTTTTTCTAAGCCGCGACCGGCTGATATACGCGCTGGATGGCTGGATGTTCAGAATGTCGGCAATTTCTTTGGAGTTGAGGGTCAACTTCCATTCTTGCAATATGAAATGCGTTCTTACTTTCTTCCTGCAGTTTTATATGATCGACAATCGCGTTCTCATCTGCAACGATTTCTGTAACGGTATTAGTAAAGTAGATATTGTCAGAATCAGAAATGTAATGTTCAATAATGGTTACCTGTGAATTCTTTCCGGCAACAAAAAGATTTCTCGGCTGTGTAAATATTTTTTGATCGGACGTTGACAGGAAAATTATATGAATTGCATTCTCGACAACCGTTCCGTCCGGAACATATACAAAAGCTCCGTCCTTTGTAAATGCTGTACTGAGTGCTGTAAACAATTGGTTTTCCTGTGCAGCATATTTACCAAAATGTTTTGCAATAACCGGATTACTGTTTTTAATTTCGTCAGCCAGAGATGAGACCTGAACTTTGTTAGGTATATCTTCGAGCCGGGATAATTCAGGTGCATATAATCCGTTTACAAAAACCATCAAACTATGTTCGAGTTCATCAAATAGAAATTTGTTGATCCGATTACCATTGACAGCATTTTTTTCACCTGCAGTAAAATTATGCTTTAGCAGGGGAGAGATGTTAGTGTATTTCCATTCCTCATCTTTCTGAGTTGGAACAGGCAAACGGTTGAATTCATCAATGGCAGATTTTCTTAATTTATGAAATTGAGATAATTTATCTCCATTCAATGATTTTTCAAATTCCGCAAATTGACTTACGAATAATTCTTTTAAATCTAATTTATTTTCCATTACTAATTTCTTTTTAATACGATGTTTCAGAATTCCGATTACGCGGTAATGATAATTTTATTTAAACAACTGCTTCGGCGATATCACTTTTAACCCAATCGTAACCTTTTTCTTCAAGTGCAAAAGCAAGCTCTTTACCACCGGATTTAACAATCCTTCCATTATAAAGAACGTGAACAAAATCCGGAACAATATAATTAAGCAGTCTCTGATAGTGAGTTACAATTATAACTGCTTTGTCTTTCGATTTTAATTTGTTAACACCATTAGCTACAATTTTCAGCGCATCAATATCAAGTCCGGAATCAGTTTCATCCAACAAAGCAAGTTTAGGATTTAATACTGCCATCTGAAAAATTTCATTTCGCTTTTTCTCACCACCTGAAAATCCTTCGTTCACAGCCCGGCTTAAAAACTTCTTATCAAGTTCTACAAGCTTACTTTTTTCCTTTAATAGTGAAAGAAACTCCATTGCATCAAGTTCTTCTTCGCCTCTGTATTTACGTATTTCATTTACAGCAGTTTTTAAAAGATTTGTATTACTAACACCGGGAATTTCAACGGGGTATTGAAATGCAAGAAAAACACCTTCTCTGGCTCTTTCTTCAGTTGAAAATTCCAAAAGATTTTTACCATTATAAAGAACTTCACCATCTGTGACCTCATATTCTTCTCTTCCGGCAAGAACCTGTGCAAGTGTTGATTTACCAGAACCGTTAGGACCCATTATTGCATGAATCTCACCGGTGTTTACTCGTAAATTAATACCTTTAAGAATTTCATTTCCTTCAATACTTGCATGTAAATTTTTAATTTCTAGTAACATTTTTCAGCTTTCCTTAATTCTTTTTCAAAAAAATATTTTGGACTAAAGACCAGTTGTTGATTCACTGATTTCCTTATCGCCACATAAAATTCGTGACTGTTTTGGCCCTCCTCTTAAGGGAGGGTTAGACGGAGCTTTTTATCCTACACTACCCTCTAAACTTATACTTAGTAATTTCTGTGCCTCAACAGCAAATTCCATTGGAAGTTCTTGAAAAACTTCTTTACAATAGCCATTAACGATCAGATTAACAGCATCTTCGGTTGATATTCCTCTCTGGTTAAGATAAAAAATCTGATCTTCGCCAATTTTAGATGTTGTTGCTTCGTGTTCAACCTGTGCGCTTGGATTATTTATTTCTAAATAAGGAAAAGTGTGAGCACCACATTTATCACCGAGCAGAAGCGAATCGCATTGTGAAAAGTTCCGGGCATTCTCTGCCTTCTTAGTTATTTTAACTAACCCGCGGTAACTATTATTGCTTCTTCCGGCAGAAATACCTTTTGAAACGATAGTGCTCTTTGTGTTCTTGCCTATGTGAATCATCTTTGTTCCGGTATCAGCCTGCTGCATATTGTTAGTAACAGCTACGGAGTAAAATTCTCCGGTTGAATTATCACCCTGCAGGATACAACTTGGATATTTCCAGGTTATTGCTGAACCGGTTTCAACCTGCGTCCAGGAAATTTTTGAGTTAACACCCCGGCAGGCACCACGTTTAGTTACAAAGTTATAAATTCCGCCTTTGCCATCTTTATCACCGGGATACCAGTTCTGAACAGTTGAATATTTTACTGTAGCATTATCAAGTGCAACAAGTTCTACAACGGCGGCGTGCAGCTGATTCTCATCTCTCATTGGTGCTGTGCATCCTTCAAGGTAACTTACATAAGCGCCGTCTTCAGCAATAATAAGAGTTCTTTCAAACTGTCCTGTGTTTGCAGCATTAATTCTGAAATATGTTGAAAGTTCCATTGGGCATCTTACACCTTTAGGAATAAAAGCAAATGACCCATCGCTAAAAACTGCTGAGTTTAATGCAGCGAAATAGTTGTCAGTATAAGGAACAACACTTCCCAGATATTTTTTTACAAGATCCTGATGCTCCAGAACTGCTTCAGAGAAGGAACAAAAAATTATACCCAGTTCCTTCAACTTATCTTTAAATGTGGTTCCCACGGAAACTGAATCGAATACTGCATCAACAGCAACACCGGCTAAAACCATTTGCTCTTCCAGAGAGATGCCTAGTTTTTTATATGTTTCAAGTATTTCCGGTTCAACTTCATCAAGACTGTTATACTTTGGTTTTTTATTCGGTGATGAGTAATATGAAATAGCCTGATAATCGACAGGTGGATATTTTATATTAGCCCATTTGGGTTCTTCCATATTCAGCCAATGCTTATATGCTTTTAATCTCCACTCAGTCATCCAATCGGGCTCATTTTTTTTTGCAGAAAGCTGGCGAATGATGTCTTCATTGAGACCCACAGGAAGTGTATCAGCTTCGATATCCGTAATAAATCCGTATTTGTACTCTTTATTTGTCAGTTCCTGAATTTTTTGTGTTTCAGTAGTACTCATTTAGTTTCCAATTTA
>JAWOIK010000183.1:0-4846 GCA_046484705.1 Ignavibacteriaceae bacterium
TAGAAATTGAGATGCTTGTATTATAATTTTCTTTATGGAACAGTTCAACGTCACCGGATTCGATGTCTAGTTTGTAAATTGATTTATAAATTTCATTATCAGCATTAAAATAAATTTCCATTGAAGTAGGTGACCAGATAAATTCATCAACAGATAGGTCGGTATCTTCTGTAATATTTCTTATCGTACCGGAAGTTCTTTCAAACAAAACTATATCTTTCTTATCAGCTTCAAAACCTGCACGCTGCATTGATGTCCAGGCAAGATACCTTCCGTCAGGTGAATAAACCGGCTGACAATCAACACCTTTGCTAGAAGATATCAATTTAGGTGATGAGGGTTCCGTCAAGCTTAAAAGATACATTTCATTATTTGTACTGATTGCTGTGCTGAATTCAGGATTCATTGTAAAAGCTATTTCAGTATCATCCGGTGAAAAATTATAATCATTTGATGATCCTAATGAAAGCGGAGGAACATCTTCTTTATTTCCTTCTGTTAGGTCGGTTATGGTTCCCGATTCTATATCAAGCAAAAATAAATGGCTTCGTTTATCACCCCGCCAGTCATTCCAGTGTCTGTACATTAACCGATCGAATATTTTTGCTTTTACTTTGCTTTCCTCTCTTGCCTTATCAATTTCTTCATTGCATTGCTGCGTTTTACAATCGGGATAAACAGATGAAACAAATAAAATTTTCTTTCCGTCATTCGACCATTTGAAACCGGATGCTCCGGTATAAATATTTGTTAATTGTTTATCACCTTTGCCATCCAGACCGGCAACATAGATATGTCCGCCCATAGTGTAAGCAATTTGTTTTCCATCCGGAGAAAATTTTGGCTCGGTTTCATTTTTATCAGATCGTTTAAATGGCCTGAGATTTGAGCCATCGGAGTTGATTAAATAAATATCAGTGTTACCTTTATTCTCTTCAAATGTATAGCTGGTTATCGCAAATGCAATTGTTTTTCCATCAGGTGAAATATCATAAGAACCAATTCGTTTCATTGCCCAAAGATCATCAACCGAAATTGCACGCTTTTGCTGGGGGAAAACTATTATTGTAATAAAGAAAAGTAATAAGAAGAATTTTTTCATCAATGCCTCGGAAGAATGTTTAATTTATTATTCAAAAAATACAGTTTAATGGATCGAAAGGCAAAGCAGGAAGATTGGGACTGTTGATGATTGTAATGTGTTATTTGTGCTTAAATTGATAGCAATTCATTCAATCTTATATTCATTATAACTAACTTTGCATCTAAATTTTGAGAATAATATGAATAGTGAGATATCAGTTTTTCTTCCTGCCGGAATGAAACAATTCCGAACTTTAAAGAACAAGTACATTCTGAATAACAAAAAAATACTTGTTATCGGAGCCGGAAGTGAAAGGATCTGTCATAAGATGATAGAGTACGGTGCTGCTTCTGTAGTTACTATAGTTAATGAATATGAATCATTAATAAGTGCGCGACTTGTCTTATCGAAAGAGAATAACATTATTGTTAAGATGATGGAATATGATAATACGGATTTTAATGATGATGAATTCGATCTGGTTTATGCACAGGCATCAGTATCAACATCAAACAGAAACAAAATAATCAAAGAAATCAAAAGAATTTTAACAACTGATGGTGTTTTATGTGTCGGTGAAATTACTGTTTTAAAAGAAGCTTATCCGGCATTTGTAAAAGACATATTTAAATCATCCGACATATTACCTTTACAACACAATAGCTGTAAAGAATATTATTCGGATAGAAAATTTGAAGTACTCTACGAAGAGGATTTATCAACTTCGTTACGGAGTTTTTATGAAACAGCTGCACAAACCTTAAGGGAGGAAATTAATAATCTCTCTGAGAACGATAAAAGTTATTATAAAAAATTGCTTAATAAAATAAGTCATGAATCCAATGCATACTTAAACCTTGGTGCCGATAAATATATTGGTTTTAAGATGCTGTTATTAAAAATTTAGTGGGTTTTAGAGTTTTTGTGGTAATTCTTTTCTTACTCAATCACTGAACGCAAATTGTTTAAACAATTATGAATATAAAAAAAGGTGACATAGTTGAACTTCAAATAGAAAAATATGCATTTGAAGGGAAAGGAATTGCGAAAGTTTCAAAGAGTAAACTACTTGGAACTGATGAGCCGGATGAAGATAAAAATTATGTGGTGTTTGTTAACGGAGCTTATCCCGGTGATAAAGTAAATGCCTGTCTGAAGAAAATTAAAAAGTCCTACGCCGAAGCTGATGCTGTTGAATTGATCTCTCCCTCTCCTGAACGAACAAAAGCCAAGTGTAAATATTTCGGAACATGCGGCGGATGTAAACAACAGGACTTGAACTATCAATCACAAATTGAATTCAAGCAGTTACAGGTTGCTGAAATATTTGAAAAGCTTGGTGGATTCTCAAACCTTCAAATTGAACCGATTATATCTTCCGATAATATCTATCATTACAGAAATAAGATGGAATTTTCTTTTACCGAAAAACGCTGGTTATCCACTAATGAAATCAGTTCCGGTGCAAATATAGACAGCAGTTTCGGACTCGGTCTGCACATTCCAAAATTTTATGAAAAAGTACTGGATATTGATGAATGTTTTCTTCATCCATTAATCAACAATGAAATATTAAATTTTACAAGAAATTTTTTTAAGTCACGATCCACTTCAATTTACTCAACTAAAACACACAAAGGTTATCTTAGAAATCTCGTTATTAAAAATTCATTTCATACAAATGATATTATGGTAAATCTTGTCACATCATACCAGGATGATGAACTGATAAAAAAATATTATAAGGAATTACTGAAAAATATTCCTCAAATAACAACAGTGATAAACAATATCAGCCAAAAGAAAGCCTCGGTTGCAATTGGAGATTATGAAAATGTTATTTATGGTCCGGGTTTTAATTATGATAAAATTGGAAAGTATAAATTCAGAATCAGTGCCAATTCATTTTTCCAGACAAATACTTTACAGGCAGAAAAACTTTATCAGACTGCGCTGGAGTTTGCAGAATTAAAGGGGAATGAGATTGTTTATGACCTTTACTCCGGTGCAGGGACAATAGCCTCGTTCATTTCTGATCATTGCAAAAAAGTTTATGGATTTGAATCAGAAAAATCTGCTGTTGATGATGCTGTTGTTAATATAGAGTTGAATCAAATTAAAAATGTAAAGTGTTTTGTAATTGATTTGTTCGATTCATTTCTCCCGTTCATAGAATCTGAAAGTATTCCAAAACCTGATGTCATAATTGCTGATCCGCCAAGAAACGGTATGCACAAGAATACAGTAAGTGATATAGTAAAACTTTTGCCTGAAAAGATTGTTTATGTGAGTTGTAATCCTACCACTCAGGTGCGCGACATTAAGTTGATGGTTGAGTCTGGTTATAAGTTAATTAAGATAAGACCTGTTGATATGTTTCCCCATACCTTTCATATAGAAAACGTTACGCTTTTAAGGAAATAGAACACAGATTGTGCGGATTTATACAGATTAATTCAGTACAATCTGTATTATCGGTACAACCTTTATTCTATTGATTTTTTATAATCAAAACAAACTCCCCTTTCAGGTTTTCCTTTTCTGTCTGATTATAAATAGATAATGCAGTTCCCCTATAAAACTTTTCTTTTTCTTTTGTTAGTTCATAAGCAAGTACAACGGGAGTTTTTTCTCCTAACAGCTTCAGAACATCCTGCAATAAAGTTCTTAATCTGTATGGAGTATCCATAAGAACTATAGTTTCTTTTCTCTTCCTTAAATCCAGCAACTGTTTTCGTCGGATATCCTTCTTTGGAGATAACCAGCCATAGTAATAGAATTTCTCAAAATCCATTCCGCTTCCGATTAAAGCTGCAAGCAAGGAACTAGTGCCCGGAACAGGAATGATATCTATTTTATTCTGGATTGCAAGATCAACAAGCAAATGTCCGGGATCTGAAAAAAGCGGTGTTCCGCAATCAGAAATTAATGCTGCTGATTTCGCTTTTTTAATTTTCAGTATCAGTTCATCAGCAATGTCATTCTCGTTGTGTTCATTCAATGAAACTAATTCTTTGTTAATGTTATACACCGAGAGCAATCTCCTCGCTTCCTTGTACTCTTCACAAATTATAAAATCACTTTCATTTAGTATTCTCAATGCACGGAGGGTAATATCTTCAGGATTTCCTATTGGTGTAGACACCAAAAATAATTTTGAATTCATACTTTTTTGCTTTTAATATTCTTACGATTTAGAAAATTATGTTGATGTTTTACCTGAATAAACAATTATTCATTAACAACTATTAAGGGAATAATTATTTGAATTCTGAAATTTTTTGTGCTTAAATTTACACATAATTTTTTAACAGACTTCGATTAATGAAGAAATTACTTTACCTGTTTTCCCTTCTCTACTTTGTCTCCAGAGCGGCTAATAATTTTCTATTACAAAACAATCAAATTACAGGTTAACAAAATGAATCTCAGATTTTTACTTATTACTTTTTGTATTGCTGCGATATCAGTTCTTGCACAGGAAACAGGTCAGAGTTTCCTCTCACTGAACAGTACTGGTGTCGGAGAGTTCCTTAAACTCCATCCTGATTATGACGGTAGAGGCACAATTATTTTTATTCTCGATACCGGTGTTGATATGGGTGTTGAAGGAATGCTCAAAACTTCTACGGGTGAAACAAAGGTTATTGATGTTCAGGATTTTACCGGACAGGGAAAGGTTCCGTTTTATGAGGCTGAACTTAAATCTTCAGGTGATAATACTACCTTTTCTAACGATGAAAACAATTTAGCTGTTAAAAC
>JAWOIK010000229.1:0-3635 GCA_046484705.1 Ignavibacteriaceae bacterium
AAATAATCGGGCATTCCACCGTGTAAGTACAATATAACCGGGTTATCGGGATTTTTACTTTTAATGAACATTCCTTGTCGGGAGCCATTTATATCAATGAATGTTTTTTCTGAAATGCTGTTCGCAAGTTTATTTCCATTTTCATCGAGGAATTGTTTTGGTTTTCCGGGACTAAGAATGATTAGTATAATGATCAGACCAAAAATCAACAATCCAAAGAAACCTAAAATATACAGCATAATTCTTTTCATTCTGCTTATTGTAATCTCGTCTTATTTATCCATCCACTCTTTAAATGCCGAAGATCTCTCCACACTAACAAGAGCTTCAACTTCTTTTGGTTCGGGCGGATTCAATTCTATTTTAATTCTTGAACGCGAATATGGAATCATATTTTTAATTGCACTAAAAGATACAATCATCTTTCTGTTTATACGGAAAAACTTTTCGGGATCGATTACATCCTGAAGTTTATCGAGAGTAAAATCAATCGGATAGGTGTTGCCCGATGATGTTGTTAGGAAAACATTTTTCTCCATTGCGTAGAAGTAAGCAACTTCATCAATCTCAACCTTTTTTATCTTTTGTCCGTATTGGATTAAAAATCTTTTCTTGTAATTGATTTCTTTTGTATGAATGCTTCTGATTATTTCCTCAAAATCCATCAGGTAGGATGATTTAATGCTTTTGTATTTGTCTAAAGCTTCACGCAGTTCATCTTTCTTAATGGGCTTCAGAAGATAATCAATGCTATTTAACTTGAATGCCTTAATTGCATATTGATCATAAGCAGTCGTGAAAATAATCGGGACATCAACATCAACTTTTTCGAATATTGAAAAACTCAATCCGTCCTCAAGCTGGATGTCGAGAAATATTAAATCCGGCTTATTCTGTTTAAGATATTTTATTGACTGCTCAACAGAAGCTAACCCTGCGGAAATTTCAATAGACGAATCAATCTCTTTGATTAACTCTTCCAATCTTTCTGCGGCAAGTTTTTCGTCTTCAATTATAATCGTTTTCATATTTTTCTTCCTTTTGTCATTCTGAGGAACGAAGTGACGAAGAATCCTTCTCTAATTAAAGTTCAGATTCTTCGCTAACGCTCAGAATGACAAAGTATTCACTCCGGTTTTATCAATGCAATTTTTGCAATGTATTCTGTTTCTGTTACTGAATAATGCGGAAGCTCTACTTCCAACATTTCATATCGCTTATTCAGATTACTTAATCCAACTCCTTTTGAATCTACTCCTTTAATCTTGGGCTGAAGATTGTTTACGATTAAGAGCGAATCGTTTTCATTATAGATTTTAATATTCAACGGGCTTTCAGTCGTTGCTTTATTGTGTTTAAATGCGTTCTCAAGTAAAGTCTGTACTGCAAGCGGCGGAACCAGAAAATTTAACTTAGATGCATCAACATTTATTTCCATATCTACAGCATTATCGAATCTGATCTTCTGAAGAAATAAAAATGATTTCGCAAAATCCAGCTCTTCTCTTAATTCAACAACCGGTTTCTCAATTACATCAAGTGTATAGCGGTAAACAGAGGAAAATTCATCCACAAAATTTTGTGCTCTATCAGAGTTTTTCTTTATTAAGGATGAAAGCACATTTAAACTGTTAAATAGAAAATGCGGATTAAGCTGACTCTTTAATGTTTCGAATCTTATCTGTGAGTTTTCTTTTTCAAGTATTTCTGCTTTTAATAAAGAATGCTGACTTCTTTTGAACCAAACAATTGCTTCAATAACGGTTATAAGGATAAGGTTTATAACAGAGGTTATCAGTGAATTGTTAATTACATTTTTGAGCAGTCCGTCTTCATAAGGCATTAAAGTGCCTGCAATAACAGTAACGGACGAGCCAATGATTGTGCCTGAAAGCACTGCCAGTAAAAACTCTGCCGGAATTCTTGGCAATAATCTCTCCGGCAGAGGAAATAATTTATCAAGTATGTTAATAATCTGAAGGTTTAGATAAACAAGAATTAAGGCAAAGACAAAACTGAAAGAAGTTCCAATTGTTAGTCTTACTAAATAGTTTCCAATATCTGGTACGGTAATAAAACCGGTAACATAATTGTAAGTTATAATTATCAGTTGAACAAAAAAGGCGAGCAGCAAAATTGCCAGGACGGTGTTTTTATTTAATTTCATTTTCACACTTCAAAATTCGTTAAAAAGTATTTAAGATGCTTGGTTTTCAAAATTATATCGGGAAGGGCAAGCCCTTCCCCTACAAAGCTATTATTCAAATAATTAAATGCAGGGACAAGGCTTGCCTTGTCCGAAAAATCAGAATGACCAGGATAAACCAACACCTACCGATAGATAATTCAAATCAACAGATGTGCTTACATTATTTATTTCAATATCTCTGTTAAGTGAACGATATCTAAGGCTCGGAAGTAGTGAAAACTTTTCACTTAACGGGATTACTAAACCAGTTTCTGCCTGCCAGCCTAATCCATGTCCTGAGTCGATAATTATATCGCCATCGCTATTTTCAATTTCGATATGATTGTATGTTCCGCCAAGTCTTACAAGATAACTTAAATTTGATTCTCCGATTGGATGAATGAACTGAAATCCAAAGCTATATCCGGTTTCCTCAAAACTTGCATCTGCTCCGGCAAAAGACTGATCAGCAGCAAAGTGATTCCAGCTCCAACCAGTGTAAGCTGCAAGATGCGGCATAAAACAATAGGCTATTGTTAATTCGGCACCAAAACCTATTCCGAGATCAGCATCTGCAATGTCCTGGGTTGCATAATCAACCCCGGGTCTGAATTCAAGATTCCATTTATCCTGTGAATAAGATTGATTAAAAAACACAAATAGTGTTAATACTGTGATTGTTAAAAGTAACTTTTTCATTTTTATATCCTTTTAAGTTTGTGAATAAATGTGTTTAAGTTTCTGTTCCAAACTTAAGAGGCTTAAAGTCCGTAGGAAAAAATAAGAGGACGAACAGGTAGAATCAGGGGATGATCCGGTAAGTTGGTGGTATAGAATTGAAAGAATAGATGTTATTATGTATTAATAATCTTCAATAATTATCAGTATTTAAGTATTTTTAATGACTTGAAAAATATTTTACTAATTAAACCACGGATATCATAATGAATTTTAAAATAATATGGACAAAAATTGATGAAGCCCCGGCACTGGCCAGCTATTGTTTGCTTCCCATTCTTCAATCATATACGAAAGGAACAGGAATCGAGTTTGAAACGAAAGATATTTCACTTGCAGGAAGAATAATAGCAAACTTTCCTGATAACCTTACCGAAGAACAAAAAATTCCGGATTATCTGGCAGAACTTGGAAAACTTACGCAAAATCCTGAGGCAAACATTATCAAGCTTCCGAACATTAGCGCATCAATTCCACAGCTTCTGGCGGCAATAAAGGAATTGCAAAGCAAAGGATATAACATTCCCGATTATCCGGAAGAACCAAAAACCGATGAAGAGAAAAAATTAAAAGAAAGATTTGCAAAGGTGCTTGGCTCTGCCGTTAATCCTGTTTTGAGGGAAGGAAACTCGGACAGACGTGCCGCAGCATCAGTCAAAAAGTTTGCACAGAAACATCCTCACAAAATGATGAAGCCATGGCCTGAATC
>JAWOIK010000264.1:0-2627 GCA_046484705.1 Ignavibacteriaceae bacterium
CTTCTGTGAGATTGCGGTCGAAATGATAATCGCACTTGGATTTTTTCTTTTCAATATGATTGCTGAATGATCTGCCTTTGTTGAACATTCTTACCATTGTCTGGTTAAGTATATGCTCTGCAGAATGCATTTCGGGATTATAATCTTTATTTGATTTTACTTCGTTCAAATTTCCTCCGGTAAAGATCAAGTTAGATTTATATATTTATTTTCTTACTCTTACTCTTAATTACCATTTATTGTAGTGAACTTTTTCTTTATTAAACCTGTCTTCTGCAGTAACTGTTTCATCAGGATAACCCAAACTAATTAATGAAACAGGTACAACATTTTCCGGAAGTTTAAATTGTTTGGAAACATTTTCAACAACCTCAGCAATACCATGGATTGCAATCCAGCAGGAACCAATTCCAAGTCCGTGCGCGGCAAGTAAAATATTTTCAATAGCAGCAGAACAATTCTGTATCATCCAGCTTTCATTCTTTTCAATAGCAGTGTCACCGCACACAAGTATTGCAGCGGGAGTCTGCTTCAGAAGCTCGGCATGCGGAATAGATTTAATTGTTTCATTTAGAATATGGCTGTCATCAATAACAATAAAATGCCACGCCTGAAGATTCATTGCACTCGGTGCATACATTGCAGATTTTAGAATATTATCCAGCTTATCTTTTTTAATCTGCCGATCTTTATATTTTCTTATGCTTCTTCTTGTTAATAAAGCTTCTGTATTTTCCATAATTTCTCCATATTTTCAGAAAGTGATTTACAAATATACTAATACTGCAAATTGGCTTTCGGAATTGAAATTAATATTTATATTATGCAGCTAACATTAGAAAGGATTATTTATGATACGTAAAGATTTAAATAGAAACGGAAGATCATTTTATTTTATACTTGGAATTTTAACAACCATTACAGTTCTTATTTTTGCCGGAATGTTTTTCTTTGCCAACAGTGAAGATGTATCCGCGGCATTTAATCCCGATGACGACCAATTCCCGCAGAACTACAGAATAATATCACCGTCATTCCCGGACGAAATTTATTTTGCAGGCGAACTTGTTCCAACAGGAAATTTTGAAGTGTATGAACGTATAGACCGTGAAATGCTTGTAAATACATACTGGCATTCATCAACTATACTTGCAATGAAACGCGCTAACCGGTGGTTCCCTGTAATAGAACCAATACTGGCAAGATTTAACGTACCGGATGATTTCAAATATCTTTCAGTTGCTGAAAGCAATCTGGATAATGTTGTTTCACCTGCCGGGGCAACGGGCTACTGGCAGTTTATGAAAGCCGCTGCGGAACGATACGGACTTGAAGTTTCAAGCGAAGTTGATGAAAGATATCAAGTGGAAAAATCCACTGAAGCTGCATGCAAATATTTGCTTGAATCATATCAGAAATATGGAAGCTGGACTATGGCGGCTGCATCTTACAATATGGGTGTAAGCGGAGTTGATAACCAGATTGAAAGACAAAAAGCCAATAATTACTATAACCTTGTGCTGGGTTCTGAAACATCAAGATATGTTGCCCGAATTGTTTCATTAAAACTTATTATGCAGGATCCGCAGAAGTATGGATTTTATATAAAAGATTCGGAGTTGTATCAGCCATTAGAAACTTATGAAGTCGAGTTGCCCGGATCAGTAACTGATTTTGCTGATTGGGCTGTTGCACGGGAGATTAATTATAAAATATTAAAGATGTATAATCCCTGGCTCCGTGATGTTAAGTTGACCAATAGAAGCGGTAAAATTTATAAAATTCAAATGCCGGAAAAAGGAAGCATACAAATAATTAACTGATATGAACATTGAATCGATATCAGAATATTGCAGAAAGAAGAAAGGTGTTACAGAAGATTTCCCTTTTGATGAAGATACACTTGCAATAAGAGTGATGAATAAAATATTTCTGTTAGCTTCATTAGAGAAAATTCCGCTTCAGATGAATTTGAAATGCGATCCTGAATATGCTGTTGAACTTCGTGAGCGATACGATTCTGTTCAGCCGGGTTTTCATATGAATAAATCGCACTGGAACACTGTAGTTATTGATGGATCAATTCCGAATAGTGAACTTAAGGAAATGATCGATCATTCTTATGAACAAGTTGTAAAGGGATTAAAGAAAGCTGATAAAGAAAAGTTAAAGAAATGATCTTATAAAGGTCATAATTTGATACGGTCATAAAATTCATCTCTTGTACCTTGCTGAATAATACATTTTGTTTGAAGTGTATAATTTATTTATTCAGGAGGAGTTCAATGAGAAATAAGTTAGCTGTTCTTCTTTTAGTATTTTGTTCACAATTATTTCCTCAGCAGATTACACTGAGCGACACATCAAACCAGTATGATTATATAATTATAACTATACCGGAATATGTACAATCCTGCCAGCAGTTTAAGGAACACAAAGAAACAGTAAGAGGACTCAAAACTCTTATTGTTGACACAACTCAAATCTATGTAGAGTTCAACCAGGATTCACTTCCACAGAATAACATAAGAGAATTTATCAGTTATGCAGGAAGTTACTGGCAGGAGCCGAAACCGGAGTATATTTTGTTTGTCGGCTCTGTAACAAAAATTCCAAATTTTCCTGTT
>JAWOIK010000289.1:0-2648 GCA_046484705.1 Ignavibacteriaceae bacterium
ATCCGCAGAAGTATGGATTTTATATAAAAGATTCGGAGTTGTATCAGCCATTAGAAACTTATGAAGTCGAGTTGCCCGGATCAGTAACTGATTTTGCTGATTGGGCTGTTGCACGGGAGATTAATTATAAAATATTAAAGATGTACAATCCCTGGCTCCGTGATGTTAAGTTGACCAACAGAAGCGGTAAAATTTATAAAATTCAAATGCCCGAAAAAGGAAGCATACAAATAATTAACTGATATGAACATTGAATCGATATCAGAATATTGCAGAAAGAAGAAAGGTGTTACAGAAGATTTCCCTTTTGATGAAGATACACTTGCAATAAGAGTGATGAATAAAATATTTCTGTTAGCTTCATTAGAGAAAGTTCCGCTTCAGATAAATTTGAAATGCGAACCTGAATATGCTGTTGAACTTCGTGAGCGATACGATGCTGTTCAGCCGGGTTTTCATATGAATAAATCTCACTGGAATACTGTGATTATTGATGGAACAATTCCGGTTAGTGAATTAAAGGAAATGATAGACCACTCTTATGAACAGGTTGTAAAGGGATTGAAGAAAGCTGATATAGAGAAGTTAAATAAATGATCTTATAAAGGTCATAATTTGATACGGTCATAAAATTCATCTCTTGTATATCAGGGTTATCAACTATTTGTTTGAATAGCATTATTTTTATTTTTCGGAGGGGTTCGATGATAAATAAGTTAGCCGCTCTTCTTTTCATTATTAGTTTACAAATTTTCCCTCAGCAGATTACACTGAGTGATACAACAAATCAGTTTGATTATATAATTATAACCATTCCGGAATATGTACAATCCTGCCAGCAGTTTAAGGAACACAAAGAAACAATAAGGGATCTTAAAACTCTTATTGTGGACACCACACAAATCTTTGCAGAGTTCAATTCAGATTCACTTCCACAAAATAACATAAGAAAGTTTATCAGCTATGCCGGAAGTTACTGGCAGGAGCCAAGACCGGAGTTTATTTTATTGGTCGGGACTGTAACAAAAATTCCAAATTTTCTTGTTCCGACAAGTGCGTCGGCAAATCCCTATGGTTTGTCTGACTATGATTATATGTACAACATTAATAATACGGACACAACAGAAATAAGTTTTCTGGTTGGCAGAGTACCTGCAAAGAATTTGAATGAAATTGAAAATTATTTTTCAAAAGTAATTAAATATGAAAACATAACTGAACCTCAGCCATGGATGAACAATACATTTTTCATATTGCAGCAAGCATATAATTATAATTATGATTTCAGCATCGATGATTTTTCAGATTTATTACCGCCATACATAATTCCATATTATATATCAAATGCAGATACCTCAATTTATTATGGGAATAAAGATACGATCATAAGCCGCATAAATAATGAAGGCGCTTCAGTTGTTTGGTTTTTAGGGCATGGATCATTGGAGTGTTTTATTTTACCAGAATACTTTTGTATAAATGATCTGAATGAAATGGAAAATGCTGCAAAATATTTTGTTTCAATGTTCATTCCGGTTCAGGGCGCAATTATGGACACAAATACAAGCTTAACCAATGAAATGCTTTTCCTCCAGGATGCAGGAAGTCTGGCTGGTTTTGCAACAGTAGGACTAACATATTGGCATTCCATAAATGTCATTTTTAGATATTTAATGCGTGATATCTACACGGAAAAAAAAGTTCCTCTTGGTAAATTATTATCATTGCCGGAATTAAACGGAGGAACTTATTATAAAATTAAAAAATCGCTTAATCTCTGGGGAGACCCATCCATAATATTAAACTATAGCACAGTCACAAGTGTTGATAATGATATTTTAACAGTGCCGGATGAATTTTCGTTAAGTCAGAATTATCCAAATCCATTTAATCCTTCTACGAAAATAAAATATACAGTTCCATCAGTAGAGACGTTGCATGCCAACCGATCAGCTACTAATGCAACGTCTCTACGGGTAACATTAAAAGCTTATGATGTTCTAGGAAAAGAAATAGCAACACTGGTTAATGAAGAAAAACCTGCAGGTATTTATGAAGTTGAGTTTAATGCTTCGGGTTTATCAAGCGGGATTTATTTTTACAACATACAAGCAGGTTCATTCAACCAGGTTAAGAAGATGATTCTTCTTAGATGATTTTTATTAATTTCCCAAAACACTCCTTGCATATACAATATAATCCGTTAACGCCGGTTCACCGCCGGCATCTCTTACAAGCAGCGCGACCTGTGCACGGTGATATGAAGAATGATTAATTGTGTGAAATACAATATCCATTAGTGAATTTTTAAACTTGTCGCCTTTTGTATTCAAATAAGTAATTATTTCTGATAAGCCTTCTTCACCCCTTTCTTCAAGCAATCTAATCCATTTTGAAGTTATTATGTTTGATTGAGTATTACATTCATCAAGTGAATATTTTTCCCATGGACTGATCGGGATTTTTGCTTGTGTTACCCTGTCATACCACAGTTGTTCGGTTGCAACAACATGTGCAATTATAGTTAGAAGTCCGTCGGAAGGTTCATCAAGCTTTTTAATTGATTTAACAGATTCTTTTGTTGCCCAATCAATATATCTGAACAAATGAATAAAGTGTTCTTTAAAATCCATTATTGCCTCCTGTGA
>JAWOIK010000348.1:0-2872 GCA_046484705.1 Ignavibacteriaceae bacterium
CAAACCACTACACGCTGCTTCCGGCTAGACCGGCACCAGATCAGCTATGTTAAATTTATTATCGAGGCTGTTGAAAAAACAAGAATACCTTGTGAGCAGGCTATTAAAGATGCCGGAATTTCACCTTCAGATATAAATGAAGTTATTCTGGTTGGCGGTTCAACCAGGATTCCTATGGTGCAGGAATTAGTTAAAAAGATTTTCGGAAAAGAACCGCACAAAGGTGTGAACCCCGATGAAGTAGTTGCGATTGGCGCAGCTATTCAGGGTGGTGTTTTAACAGGTGAAGTAAAAGATGTTCTTCTGCTTGATGTTACTCCGCTTTCACTTGGCATTGAAACTCTTGGTGGTGTATTTACTAAACTGATTGATGCAAATACAACTATTCCGACAAGGAAGAGTGAAGTATTTTCTACTGCATCAGACAGCCAGCCATCTGTTGAAATAAATGTGCTTCAGGGTGAAAGACAAATGGCTGCAGATAACAGGTCTTTAGGACGCTTCCACCTGGATGGTATTCCACCGGCACCAAGAGGAGTTCCTCAAATTGAAGTAACTTTTGATATCGATGCAAATGGTATTCTTCATGTTAATGCAAAAGATAAAGCTACGAATAAGGAACAAAGCATCAGGATAACATCTTCAGGCGGATTAAGTCAGAACGAAATAGAAAAAATGAAGAATGATGCAAAAGAACATGCCGCAGAAGACAAGAAGAAACGAGAATCGGTTGATGTAAGAAACCAGGCTGACAGTCTTGTATTCCAAACAAAGAAACAGCTTGATGAATTAAAGGATAAAATTAAGCCAGATGATAAATCACGACTTGAAGCGGAGATTAAAAAAGTTGAGGATGCAATTGCTTCAAATAATGTAGATCAGATTAAATCCGCAACAGATGAATTGAATAAAACCTGGAGTGAAATAGCTTCACAATTATATTCTCAGTCCGGCGGACCGGAGCAGACTGCTACTCCCGGAGGACAGGAACAAGCTTCCGGTAAAACCGATGAGGGAAAGGATAATGTTCAGGACGCATCTTATGAAGTGGTGGATGATGAAAAAGATAAAGATAAATAATAATTATCGTTTAGTGTTATAATTCTTAAGCCCCGTAATTAGTTGCGGGGCTTTTTCTTTCATATCGGTATCCGTATTTTTACCCCAATCTGACAAAAATTTAAATCCCTTCAATGGTTCAGACAGGAAAAAAAAATAGAATCATATTTATTGATTTGATGAGAGCTTTCGCTGTCATTCAAATGGTACAGGGTCATACTGTAGATGTTCTGCTGGCTCCGGAGTTAAGAACAGATGAAAACCTTGCATATTCAATATGGTTTTTTATGAGAGGGATGACCGCGCCGATATTTATGTTCACAGCCGGCACAACATTCACCTACCTGTTCCGCCTGGCTCAGGATCCATTCGAAAAGAACCCGAGAGTCTGGAAAGGTATTAAAAGATTTTTTCTTCTTATTTTTATAGGATATTTGTTAAGATATCCAACTTCATCTTTAATAGATTTTTCAAAAGTGACAGAATATCAGTGGAGAATATTTTTTGCAGTGGATGTTCTGCATCTGATCGGATTCGGAATTTTGCTTGTATTAATCTTTGCATATATATCAGAAAAAACAAAACTTGGTGACTATCTGGTTTTTATTGCAGGATCGCTAATATTCTTCTTACCTGCCACCGCATTCCAGCAAATCGATTGGCTCAATTTTCTCCCGCACCCGGTCGCTTCGTATTTCTATACTGGTACCGGTTCACAATTTCCGCTTTTTCCATGGGCAGGCTATGTGGTTCTGGGCGGAGCATTAGGAAGCTATCTCGCTAATAATCCGTTAGTATTCAAATCTCCAAAATTCAGTTTGATGCTTACATTAATCGGAATAGGACTGATGGTATTATCATACTTAGGAGGAGATATAGCAAAAATATTCGGCTATCTGCTTGATCGTTCATCCAGTTCAATACTAACCATATCATTCCGTTTAGGATTTGTAATTCTGTTAAATGCATTAGTGTCTTATATTTCTATCAGCATTAAGTTCATTCCAAGAATAATTATATTAGTAGGCAGAAATACATTACTGATTTATGTTGTTCATCTGATGATCTTATACGGAAGTGCATGGAACCCCGGGTTAAATCATGTATTTGGAAAAAGTTTGTATTTTATTCCGACATTAAGTGTTGCTTTAGCAATGATTATAACAATGATAACTTTGGTCTGGCTTATAAATAAATTTAAAGTGCGAAATAAGGAACTGGTAACCTGAAAATGGCAAGAAAATCCAAAAATACTACTGCTGAAATTACAGAGGAAGAAAAAAAAATCGAACAAACACTTCGTCCTCAGAAAATAAAAGAGTTTTTCGGACAATCAAAAATAACAGATAATCTTAATGTATTTATTTCTGCTGCAATAAAAAGAGCGGAAGCATTAGATCATGTTCTGCTCACAGGTCCTCCCGGCTTAGGTAAAACAACACTTGCACATATAATTGCAAATGAACTTGGTGTAAAATTAAAAATAACTTCCGGACCGGTTTTAGAGAAGCCTGGTGACCTGGCAGGATTACTAACTAATTTAGAGGAACATTCAGTTCTGTTCATTGATGAAATTCATCGTTTAAGCCCGGTTGTTGAAGAATATCTTTATTCTGCTATGGAAGATTATAAGTTAGATATTATGATTGACAGCGGACCAAATGCCCGAACAGTTCAGATTAGTCTGCCTAAGTACACTTTGGTGGGTGCAACAACACGTGCCGGTATGTTAACATCACCATTGCGCGACAGGTTCGGAATTAAATTCAGACTGGATTATTATAATTCGGATATTCTTAAAGTAATAGTGCAA
>JAWOIK010000091.1:0-5134 GCA_046484705.1 Ignavibacteriaceae bacterium
GCCATTGATTGCGGTTCACGTGCATGTATAAGTGCATCGTACCCGACTGCAGGTTCGCTTTCATTAACATTCGGATTGTCTGAAACTTTAACTGCCCAGATAGTTCTGCCTTGCTGACTTGTACCAACAGAATATTTTTCAGTTATGATGTTGGGATATTGAGCGTACATTGAATCGAGGTTTGCAACAATTTCATCGAAGGTATAAAATCCGCCCATTGATCCGAATCCAAAACCTTCAACTCCAAAATTATCTCTGCTTTTATTTAATATAAATTGTTTTTCAGATTCTGTAAGCACAGGTAATGATTGATAGTATTCAAACCAATCATCAATAATGATATTTAAACTGATGCCTGAGTTTTTGAGGAGATTATATTCATCATCACTTACAAAAAACACGAGGCTATTGTCTTTTTCAAAGGATGAATGTTCAAGGTCAACGCCAAGCTGAATGATCTGCTGAATCAAATTATGATTTGGTGTTTCTATTTTTACCTGCTTATAATTTTGTGCATTGGTAAAAGAAAACGCAAAAAAAACAAATACTGCAAATAATTTTTTCATCTTGATAATCCTGTATAGAAAAGAATAAATATTTTTATGAATTAAACTTTTAATGTTTCACCCTCTGTTTTTGCAATGGTAACTGCTCCGCAGGAATCACTCCATACATTAACTGTGGTTCTGCACATATCAAGAATTCGGTCAACTGCAAGAATTAAACCCACGCCTTCAAGAGGAAGTCCAACCGCGGTGAGCACAACAGACATCATAACAAGTCCTGCCATCGGAATTCCGGCAGCGCCTATGGAAGCGAGCAGTGCAGTTAAAACCACAATCATTTGCTGAATGAAAGTTAACTCAATTCCATATGCTTGTGCAATGAAAATAGCGGCGACACATTCATAAAGTGCAGTTCCATCCATATTAACTGTAGCGCCTAGTGGTAAAACAAAGCTTGTAATTTTATTAGGAACACCGGAGTTATTCTCAACAGCATCCATTGTCAATGGTAATGTAGCAGATGAGGAGGAAGTTGAAAATGCTGTAATAAGCGGCAGAGACATAGCTTTGAAGTGCAAAAACGGATCAACTTTTGCAATGAATTTTAAAATCAAAGGGAGGGTGATAATACTATGAAAGGTTAACGCTGCAATCACGGTCAGCATGTATATGCCCAGATGTTCCATCATACTAAGGAGCTTTGATTTGTCCGCCGCCTGATCGGCTACAACTCCGGCTACAATTCCTAATATTCCTAAAGGAGCGAATTTAATTATGAATGAAGTAAGCTTCATCATTACTTCGAAGCCGGAATTGAAAAGATCAATCATAAATGTAGAATATTTGTTTTCAACCTTTGTAATGAAATAGCCGAATAATATTGAAAAGAAAATGATGGCAAGCATATCGGCTTCAACCAAAGCTGAAAAAATGTTTGTTGGAATAATTCGCATTCCTATATCACCGATACCTCCTGATATGGCTGCCAGTTCAGGAACATCCATCTTTAAACCTAGATCAGCACCAATACCGGGTTTAATTATATTAACGAGAATCAATCCCACGATAATTGCAAAAAAGCTCGTCAGCACATAGTAGGAAATAGTTTTTATACCCAGTCTGCCAAGACTATGCGCTCCTCCAAGATTAGTAACACCGGATATAATAGATGTTAGAATTAAAGGAACGATTATAAGCTTTAATGCACGAAGGAAAATATCACCAAGCCATCGTACATAATCTACGTGTTGAGGTATAAATAAGCCGATTAAGATTGCAAGAATAAAAGCGATAACAATCTGCCAGTGCAGTTTTAATTTTAACATAATAAGGTTTGATTATTACAGAATATTTTTGAGGATTTCATCGCAGACTGCATATCCTTTGCTGGTAAGTTTTATTATGCTGCTGTTCATCGTAAGAAAATTTTCATTCTTTAGTACTTTAAAATAGTTATAATTTTTGTTTATCCAATCATTCTGAAAGCGATTAATGTAATCATTCAGAATAAGACCCTTGCTTCTTATTGCCAGCATAACATACTCATCATGTATTTGTTTTTCGCTGAGAACCTCTTCATTCATAACAGCATGATTGTTATGCTCTGTTTCAGCGATATATCTCTTTAAACTTGAGTAATTCCACCATCGTCTGCCGTTCATAAATGAATGTGCCGAGGTTCCGAATCCAAGATATTCTCTGTGTTCCCAGTATGCTTTATTATGTTCACATTCATATCCGGGTAATGCAAAATTTGAAACTTCGTACTGAAGAAAACCTGACTTAACAAGGTGTTCAATTGTTAATTCATATAGATCAGCATCATAATCATTATCCGGAATTTTCACTGATCCGTCCAAAACCATTTTATTTAATATTGTACCACGTTCAAGTATTAAACTATATGCTGAGATATGTTTAACGGGTAAGGAGGCTGCGACATTTAAATTTGACTGCCATTGTTCTTTTGTCTGACCGGGCAGATTAAATATTAAATCGATGCTTATGTTTTCAAAGTCCGCATCCACTGCATTATTTACAGTATTAATTGCAGTTTGTTTATCGTGAATTCTTGTAAGGAATTTTAATTCATCTTCATTAAATGATTGAATACCAATACTGATCCGGTTTATTCCTGCTTCTCTGAATTCTTTTAATTTGATTAAGTCAACAGTTCCGGGATTTGTTTCTAATGTAATTTCAGCATCGTGTGAGATAGAAAAATTCTTATTCAGTTCGTCAATTATAATTTTGAGGTAATCGGAATTCATTAAAGAAGGAGTTCCGCCGCCGAAAAATACAGTAGTGAAAATTCTTCCATCAGAATATTTATCTGAAAAAAACCTTATCTCTTTTTTCAATGATGAAAGAAAATTATCGACATTATCGGAAGTGATAATAGAATAAAAATCACAGTAAATACATTTATGATCACAGAAAGGAATATGGATATATAGTGCGCTGTTATTCTTCATAGATTAAAATAAAAAATCCTTCCGGCAAATTTACCGGAAGGATAATGAATCTTCAGTACTGATTAAAATCAAAGTTCAATTTCTGCTTCAATCAAAACATCAATGTGACCTTTGAGATAGCCTGCGCCAACAAAATTATTCAGAATTACCGTGCCTTCAAAACAAGCTGTACCACCTATATTAGAATTAAGATATTCGTTAATTGCAGCTCGTTCTGTATCAGATAGTTCTAATTCATAAGGCGCATTGGGTTTTCTGTAATCAACAGGTTTGAAGCTGCTGACTGTTGTATTGATAAGAATTTGATTAGTATCAGATCTTCTGATAATAACTTCAAAATCTCCTTCAAGACTTTCCGGCAATACAGAATTGTCGGAAGCATCAGTACGATAGATAATTCTTAATAATGTAAGCTTTTTGGTGCTTTCTACATTTTCAGTATATGAGCTGGATTGATTCAAACAAAATTCATGTGTAGTTGTTAAATTTCCGGCACCTGCAATTTCAAAATTAAAAGAAATGGGAACATTTAAAGGAAGATTGTTTATACTATCGCATCCGGAAAAGAACAGTTGAGATACAGAAAAAAATGTGATGATCAATATTATATTTTTTAATTTCATTTTATGCTCCTGTTAAAATCCAAAATTTAATCCTGCAGTAACTGCAAGATGTGATCCGATATTTACATCGGCATTCGCAACTAAAAATGCCAGATTAAGTGCAGTACCTAAAGTAACTCTGAAGCTGTTTTCACCATCAATAGAAAGTTTTACATCCCTGTCCTCCCGCAAAAGCGGATCAGCATTATTCGGGTCACCATCAATACCATACTCAACATCCATTGTTGTGGTTTCATATTGGATACCTCCGTACAGAATAATTAGTCCAAGTGATTTACTTGCATGAACATTAAAAGCTAAGTTCTTATGACTCACAATATCTGTCACCGAAAGCTGGTTGTAAAACGCCTGAACTGCCAGGTCAATTGGAAATAACGGAATGTACTGGGAAATGCTGTGTTTTAATCCTGCACCCCAAAAACTGAGGTCTTTATTCTCTGCAAGTTCAATGTTCGGTAAGTATCTTAAAGTAAGCTCTGTTCCGAATGTTGCAAAACTTACCTGAGGATAAGCTAATGGTATTGAAGAACGGTTTATACCCGGAGGCATTGGAATGAATCCTTCATATCCTGCATAGGCATTTCCCTTATATCCGAATACCGTTGCAGTTTCACCGGTTTCATAACCTTCAGGCAGCTCGGGATTGAAGGTTTTATCATCTTCCGGAATGAAGATGAACATGCCTTTTAAACTGAAAGTGAATCCGAATAACGAAGGAACATCTGCTGTATAGTAGGTGCCGGAATTAAGTCCTGTACCAAGTGCAGTTGCCAGCGGCTTGGCATAACCTTCCGCAGAAATTTCATTCATTATTGAAAAACGATCTGTAATTTGAGTAAAACTTACGGTAGATAAAAAGAATACTACCATTGTCGTCAGTAATATTTTCATATGTAATCCTGATTCTGATTTGAATTTACTTCAATAAAAGTACATTAATAATCCGGGCAATTCAACTGCAAATTTTAATTCATTCAGGGGATACCTTTTTATGAATCAACTGCTTTGCTCCTTTTAAACTTTCTTCTGTTATTATTTCTCCACTGAGCAATTTAGCAACTTCATTAACACGTTCATCTGCAGATAGTCTTTTAATGCTGCTGGTAACACGATCATTAACAATTTTTTTCTCAACTGAAAAATGATGGTCTGCCTGCCCGGCTATTTGGGGAAGATGTGTTATAGAAATAATCTGGTGAAATGCCGCAAGCTCTTTTAAAGCAGTTCCTACTTTCTGAGCTATTCTTCCGCTTACGCCAGTATCAATTTCGTCAAAAATAAGAAGCGGAAGCTTATCACTTTTTGCAAGTATGGATTTTAATGAAAGCATAATTCTTGATACTTCACCACCGGAAGCAACTTTTGCAAGTGGTTTCGGATCTTCTCCTGGATTTGTGCTGATGTAAAATTCCACTTTATCAATTCCTTTTTCATCTGCAGAAATTTTATTTTTATTAATATTGACAAAATTATTAGTATCATTTCCGGCTAATGCTGTTGAAAATCTAACCTCAAATACGGGATCGGTAAT
>JAWOIK010000103.1:0-3563 GCA_046484705.1 Ignavibacteriaceae bacterium
GTGCACGTGCTCGTCGCGCTGCACCATGTCGACCATCTCTCCTCCGGCCGAGCCGAAGATCTCGATGACCTTGCCGGCGTACTCGCTCGGCACGTCTACAACCCGTCACCTCCGACTCGCAGACCCTGCGGTTCGACGCCTGGGGCATGGAAGAGGAGTTCCTGGTCTTCCGTACGCCCTCGGGGAACAGTTTCTACAAGGTCCGTGACCTCTCGCCGGACGTGCTGTTCCTGGTGAGCGTCATCGTCACCGAGCGCAACGCCAGCGTGACGCAGATCGAGGTCAACCGGAACGCCAACCTGGTCCTCGTCCGCGTGCCGTAGCGCCCGCATACCCCACGCCCACAAAACCTACTTGTAAACCTATGAAATTATCATCTTTGTCAGTATCAGGTCCTGGAGTATTATTATAAAGCGAAGCGGAGTAATGATAAGAAATATCAAATTTTTTAATAAGATAATTATATTCAGTATAATCACTTTGATCATAACTTTGTGTTGAGGTAAACAAAGCTTCAAAGGGAATTATGTGCAGTAATTCATGGGGAATGATTACCAGCTTCTCTTTAGACTGTAAGACAGGATTACTTATCACAGGCATAATTAAACATTTACTCAATTCATTTCCCAGTTTAATGTAATTTTCTCTGTCTGTCTTTAATATAGAAGAATAAAAAACCTTTATGATCTCTTCGAAATTATTTGGTTTTTTAATTGAAATAATATCAATCTCATCCCGGGAAAATGTAAAAATATAAATGATATCACTCCCTATAAAATATTCTATTAAAGCTGTGTTGTCCGGTAAATGTTCCTGAACATCCCTGACAGTTATAGTTTTGGTTTGATATTTCAGATTAAAATAATCAGGATACTTTTTTTCAAGATGTGAAATCAGTTCTTCATACCGGGATTTTAATGCAAACAACTGATTCTCAAGTTCTGTTATTTTATTTTTATCTAAAGAATCTTTTTTTTGTAATTCTTTTTGCAACTCTGTTTCATAAAACACAAGATTAATTCTTAATTGTTTTTCCTCATTAAGTAAATCGGAAGAGACCCCGGCAAATTGCCTCGCTTGAACTTCAGCAATTCCATCCTGTAATACAGCAGCCTTACTTTTCTCTGCAAACAGGAAGGCTCTCTGTTTATACTCTGACTCATTTGTAAGATCAAAGAGTTTCAGGCTTGTATTAATTGCCTGAGCATAAATTTCAGAAGCCTGCTCTCGTAGGAATAATTTGGAGCCTTCGGACTTATACCCCGTGCGCATTTTGTCTAAAAGATTTACAGCCAACTGAAATGTGGATAAAGACATTTTCAGATCCGTTAGTTCGGATAACTCATTAAATATTCTAGCTTTTAATGATAACGTATTGAGAAGTTCAGTTTCCGAAAGAATTCCTTCCAACTCCGGATTATCGTAGATGGACTCATTCTCATATGCTTCAACAAGGCTGACTATAGACTTCTGACAAAATTTTAATGCTGTTTTAAAATCATTTTTTAAATTATATACTTCAGCTAAATGCGTATAACTTTTCCCGATATCAGGATGCTTTGACCCGAAAATTTTAATTGCTGAAGTAATCGCTTTCTCAAGATACTCTATTGAAAGTTCGAAATCAGATTTATCCTTATAGATATTTCCAAGTGTTATATATCTGTTAATAGCGGCGGGATTTTCTTCTCCCAGTATACTAGTAATTATTTCTAAAGATTTCAGGGAATATTTGATTGCGTTTTCATAATCACGCAGGTTGTAATAATTATCTCCTATGTTTCCATAATTTCTTGCAACATCCGGATGCAATTCACCTAACACCTGCTGCTTGATTGCTAATGACTTGTTAAAATAATCCAGAGCATCCACATAATTACCTTTTCTGGAACAGATTATTCCAATATTTGTATAGCTGGAAGAAACTTCAATATGATCTTCACCAAGTTGCCCGATCCTGATAGATAGAGAATTTTTGTGAAACTCCAACGCCTTTTCCAGATCGCCCTTCTTGTCATAAACATTTCCAATGTTATTATAAAACTTTGCAATCAGGAGCTTATTTCTATTTTCCTGAAGTGGGGTAAGCTCAAGAGCTTTTAAGTAATAATCCAGAGCGGTGTCATAATCGCCCAGTTCAAAGTAGATTATTCCCAGACTAGTATAATTAGACACCAGCTGGCGAGTTCCTTCGCCCAATAATTTTAATTTAAGTGCAATTGATTTCTGATGGTTTTCGATAGCATTGAAATAATCGGATTGCTTTAAATAAGTCTCGCCGATTATTTGATATGAGTGGGCTGCTTCTATGAAACTTTCATCAATGTGTTTGCCAGCATAGTCAAGTGCTTGCTGTAAGCGCAGGAGTACAATTTTATACTCTCCAAGTATAATAAAATTCCACCCTATCTTATTTTCACAATGTAAACTTTTCCTTAGAAAATCAACTTCATTATACTTTTGATAAAGTACATCATATATTTCTTTTCCTTTTTCAAAATAAGTATTTGAACTGTCGTACTTACTGATCTGAAACAGAGAATCACCTTTTGCAATGAATCTGACAGCCAGGACTGTGTCTTGTAATGAATATTCACTTTCCTGTATGAAAGCTTTGTTCTGACTATAGAAAGCATTTGCATAAATGAATAATAACAGAAGAGATAAAAGCAAAAATTTGTTTCTCATTTGTTTAATATTACTGTTTATATTAATAATAGAGAGGGCTGGGAAAATATGGTGAGATTATTTGAAAAACACAAGAAGTTTATTAAATAAGATAAGAATTATTAAACCAATGATTGAAAATAATTTGCTCAGATTGGCTTATTTATAAAAACAGGCGAGTGGTTTGACCCGCCTTCTACATTTAGTCATAAGATTTATTTTGCTTTGAAAAAACCTACCGCTTGTATTATTAGCGAAGGAGAATCATCTTCTTTGTCATAGAATAATCACCAGCACTAAGTTTATAATAATGAATGCCGCTGCTTAGTTTCGATGCATCGAATTTAATTTCATAATTGCCTGCCGGCATTACCTCGTTTACAAGTCTTGACACTTCTTTCCCCAGGATATCATAAACTGTCAGATTCACAAATGAGGAGGAAGGAATTGTGAATTTTATTATTGTGCTTGGGTTGAACGGATTCGGATAGTTCTGGAATAAAGCAAACTGTTCAGGAATTCCAATCTCAACTTCAACTGTAGGAGAATATTGAAATGTTCCATCAAAATCAATCTGCTTTAACCTGTAAGATAGATTAGGAGTAAGAGAATGATTAAGAGTAAGATCATCAATGAATGAATAAGATTGAATTTCTGTTGTTGTACCATAACCTTCAACAAAACCAATTTTTTCCCAACTGCCTGAAAATCTTTCAATTTCAAAACCCCGGTTATTTAACTCGGACGATGTACTCCAGTTTAGTGTAACTGAATTTACGTTTGCATTAGCAGTAAAAGAAGAAAGTTCAACAGGTATACCGCCGTCAATTGTAGCAAGTATAGTCCCGACTCCACCAACTGCAAACCCGATGTCTGAATTAACAAAAAATACAGAG
>JAWOIK010000140.1:0-4727 GCA_046484705.1 Ignavibacteriaceae bacterium
TTGAGCGGTTCGAAAAGGTATTGATGTAAGACCTCATGAAATTGTTTTCCGGTAATATTCTCTATTATTAATCCCAGAAGGTAATAGTTAGTATCTGTATAGAAATGCTTTTTACCAGGCTTAAACTTTGGCTTCAAATTTTCCTTTCCCCAAATCGCAGCTTCTCTTGGTGTAATTATTTGCGGCTCCTTAACAAGTTTCTTCCACAAGTGGTAAAAAACATCATTCAACCCTGAAGATTGATTTAACAAATGTCTTATTTCAATTTCTTCCGAATAATCTTTTCCATTATAAACATGAAGCTTGTTCATCAATTCTTTATCAAGATATTTTGAAATTTTATCATCAAATGACAAATTACCCTTGTCGTATAAAATTCCAATGAGAACAGCAGTGAATAATTTTCCAACACTTGCCAGATGATTCGGCTGCTGAGGATGAGCATCGAAGCCATCTGTTTTACCTTCAGCAATATTTAAATGAATTCCTGATTTTTCTGAGTGGACAAGTAAATAAGCATTTTTAACTTTTTTATCATTTTGAACTTGTTGCCTGAACGCCGATTCAATTTTTGATTGTAGAGTTAAATTATCCATAGTCATCAATATTTTTCATTTAAAAGATCCTTTATAAGCGGCGATAAACCAAATTAAAATTCATAATCCACAACGCATCTTTCGTATCTTACTTCGCTGAGCCATTTTTTTATTTCTTCATGATCCGGATGAACCTGGTATTCACGCAGCGATTCTTTACTTTTAAACTCCGAGTAAAGAACAACATCGCAGGAGTCTTTTTCATTACTGAAATCAAAGCCGACTTCGATTTTCAGCAGACCTTCAACTTTACCTGTCATTGCAAGAAGTTTTTCTTTCAGAAGTTGTGCATTTGTTTGTTTGTTGTTTCCGTAGGCGTTTTCATTCAGTCGCCAGAAGACAATGTGCTTTATCATAAGACAGAAAATTGGTTTATTATTTGTAAACTTTAATAACTATACTAAAAATGAGCAAACGAAAGTATTTATTCAAACTATAACGGTTTAGTACCATATTAGGCACTATTATTGCGAATAAACCTGTTTATAACCATATCATTAAATGAAAAACTATAAAAAAAGTCAACCGGAAATTAAAATTACCTTGATATACTTTGTATTGGGATTTCTATGGATACTTTTTTCCGGCAAAATGGCATACAACCTTTCAGAACAATCAGAAGTAATTGTTACCCTTGAAAGGTACAAAGGGTGGTTTTTCATACTGGTTACAGGCATTCTATTATATCTTCTGATTAAAAGGGAAAGTGATAAGCAAAATAATTTACTCAAGCAACTCTCCGGTTCCCGGGAGGATCTGTTAAACAAGAGTAAAATACTACAGCAGCAAAATAAACAATTGAGAGAAGTCGCTTTTATTACTTCACACAACTTAAGAAGACCTGTGGCAAATATATTGGGACTAATACAATTAATTGACATCGAAAAGAATATTAATGAAGAAAATAAATCGACACTTGTAAAGATATCTGAACAGGCAGAAGAGCTTGATCATCTTATAAGGGTGTCTAACTCTTTTCTGGAAACAAATGACGAGGGAAAAGATGAGCAATAAACAAATACATCTTATAGATGATGATCCGCTGAACAATTTGATAAACAGGAAATTGATTACGCGTATTCTGCCGGAAGCCCTGATTACCGAAGATATTGATGCCGGCAAAGCTCTTGAAAGAATCAAAAATGATTTTACACCTGATCTGATATTGCTGGACATTAATATGCCCGGAATGAACGGATGGGATTTTTTAGATCATTTCCAGAAGATGGGGAAAGAGATTGCCGTTTACATATTAACTTCATCAATCGATTCTGCTGATTATAGAAAAGCAGAAAGCTATAAACTTGTTAAAAAATATATTGAAAAACCACTTAACAGTCAGAAAATAACAAATCTCTTTTCCTGATATTCCGACAGTCCAAAACCGGCTTTTTATAAAACTGTACATCGATTCAAACTATTTAACAAACAGGATTTTATTTAATCACATTATATATGGCATATTAGCTTTCTATACCTAATATTTGCCGATTAACACAAATTTGTTCATATCCGCCTCATAATCGCATACTTTTCGTACAAATAAGTATAAGACTTCTTAATTCCTGTAATTCAAAAGAAATTTTATTGTCCTAATCAGAAACTGTAATAAAAAATTTTCGAGGATAAAAATATGAAACTGAACAAGCAAACATTATATAAAACAGGCTCTGCACTTACCATTATAGTAATCGGTTTTGTTGCGATGATGACACTTGGTTCAACGGAAAAGCATAGTAATAAAAGATCGCTGCCGGAAGAAGTCAGATTGGTTGAAACGCAGCCGGTAGATTTCAGTAATATGACAATTGAAATTGAAGGAAGCGGTGTAATTGAATCGCAGCGATCATTAAATCATATTTCAGAGGCAAGCGGTATTGTTCTGTTTGCAAAGAATGATCTGAAAGATGGTACATTTATCCGTGAAGGCGAGCTGATTCTTGAAATCGATTCAAGAGAAGTTGAAAATAATTTATTTACTCTTCGTTCAGAATTTTTGAACTCAATAGCCTCAGCGCTTCCCGAAATAAAGGTTGAGGATCAAACTGCCTATGAAAAATGGTATAGGTATTTCACTAATCTAGATATACACAATACCACCCCTGAACTTCCGCAAATATCTTCATCACAGGAAAGAATAAAACTCAGCACAAGAAACATCTTCAATAAATATTATGCAGTTAAGAATCAGGAAATACTTTTATCGAAACATAAAATTAATGCGCCCTTTAGCGGATATATCAAATCAAACGGAGTAATTGAAAACAGTTTTGTTTCTAAAGGTCAGCATTTGTTTACATTAAGTGATGCCGGTAATGTTGAAATTGCAGTTCCTCTTCTGGTTGATCAGGTTAATTTTATTGATTTTTCTTCTTCCCCGGTTGTTGAGATTGTTGCTGATCAGAATAAAAGTGAAGTGATGAGAGGAAGAATAATCAGGAAAGAAACTATTATTGATAGAAACTCACAATCACTGAATGTTTATGTAAGCTTTAACAACAGTAATCTTAATTCATACTTTCTTCCCGGCAATTATGTGAGCGTTAGAATCAAAGGAAAGAGTTTTAACAATGTAGCCAAAGTACCGAGACATCTTGTTGATAACGAAGGCTTTGTGTTTACCATGGATGACGGAAAACTTAACAAAGCAAAGGTTGAACTCGTTACAATACAAGGTAACTCGGCAATTATTAAAAACACATTGCCGAAAAACACTCAGATCGTGACATCCATTCTTCAAAAGCCATTGTTGGGTATGAAGATTAAATCATCAAACGATGTAGAAGTTGCTGACGGTGCATCCGATGAAGAACAAAAATCGGGTGAGATAGAAAGTTCAGCACAAATTGAAGTAGCCCAGTTAAAAAAATAATTATCAGAGAATACAATGGTTTCAAAATTTATTCAATATTTTATTAAACACTCTACCATCACCAACTGGGTTATGATCGTTCTTTTATTTGCAGGAGTGTTCGGTCTTTCACAGCTAAAGAAAACAATCAATCCTGAATTTGAGATTGAGCAGGTTCAGATTAATGTGCCTTATCCAGGAGCTTCAGCGCTTGAAGTAGAAGAGGGAATTGTAATCAAGATAGAAGAGAATCTAAGAGGAATTGAAAATATTGATAAAATATATTCAACATCATCTGATAATTTCGGCAGCATTACCGTTGATCTGAAACCAAGCGTTGATATGAACAAAGCCCTTCAGGAAATTAAAAATGTCGTCAATTCCATTAACTCATATCCCACAGGCGCAGAAAAGCCGGTTGTTTATCAGACAACGCAATGGAACAGGGCAATAATGCTTTCTATTTACGGACCTGATGACTTGTTTGCTTTGAAGAAAATAGTTGAAGAATTTCGCGATGATCTCTTAAGAACCGGAAAAATATCAAATGTAATGAGCTGGGGATTACCCGAAAGAGAGTTTTCAATCGAAGTATCGCCGGAAAACCTTATAAGATATAAGCTTACTATTGATGATATATCAAGAGCAATACGCAACTCAAATCTTAATCTTTCATCAGGATCAGTTCTTACAGATCAGGAAGAAATTCTTATACGAACTTATAACAAAAAATATGAAGCTGTTGATCTTGAAAAAATCGAAGTCGTTTCATCAATAGATGGAAGAAAAGTCCGGCTTGTTGATATTTGCCGAGTGCAGGAACAATGGCCTGAAAACAGGTTCTATTCGGAGTATAATGGGAAAAAATCAGTTGCATTTAATGTAATGTATAACAACAATGAAGATGTTGTTGAGATTGTTAAAATTACAGAAGACCTTGCGCAGCAGTATGAAGAAAAATATGCCGGACTAGTTCAGTTCAACACATTCATAAAAGAAACGGACGATCTTGAAGAGCGTATTGATCTGATGACACAAAATGGAATTATGGGATTACTTCTTGTTATAGTTATGCTTGGAATTTTTCTTAACACAAGACTTTCATTCTGGGTAGCGCTTGGAATTCCCATTTCACTTTTTGGAATGTTTTTCGTTTTGTGGACACTTGGAATAACAATAAATGAAATGAGTTTGTTTGGTATCATCCTGGTTATTGGAATTCTTGTTGATGACGGAATTATTATTGGGGAAAGTATTTACTCGCAATGGGAAAGATACGG
>JAWOIK010000177.1:0-2581 GCA_046484705.1 Ignavibacteriaceae bacterium
TCTATATCCTCGCTTTGTACAAGATTCAAATCCAGTAAGTTAAGCCTCCTGTCGTTTATTAATATACCATCCTGCAGGTAGCTTATTCCGTTGAAGCCGACTCCATAAATCAATGTTTCATGGACCTGTCCGGGTGTTCCAAGATTTCTTATGAAGTTAAACTGAAATGGTTCGATGAGATCACCTGTATACCGGTAGTCATTTCTTAAGAATATTTTTCTTTCTATCACAAAACTGTTTTCATAAAGCTTAGCAGGAAAAACGATTGAAGTATCATATACAAATACAGAATCCTTTACTGCCAGAGTATCGTTAACTGCCAGAGTATCACTTATAAAAAGGGAATCGCTCACAATAATGGTTGTATCATTTATCTCCTGTGAAAACAGAAGAAATGATGAAGCGAGAATAATGATAATTGCTTTGATGGACATCGAAGAATAAAAGAATCCTTTTTAATTACATATCAAAATAAATAATAAACGATAAAGCATCAAAGATATAATAAAGCAGAGTATAATAGAATTTTAGGTACACGAGGAATTTTTATCAGATCTATGATAGAGCCACTAGCCTGGATCAGACACTATATTAGTTCCAGTATTTGATATATCATACAAAGTGGGGTAGATTTCATGCCCATTGACAGGGATTGAACCCGCTATCATTAAAACAATTTTATAAAAGAATTATTTCATTTGAAGAAATAATGTATTATTTTCACTACGTAAATAATCAACAACTAAATTAAGGAGTGAACCACATGGCAGCTAAACCTATGACCAAAGGTCAGATACTTGATCACCTTTCAAAGAAAACCGGCACAACAAAAAAATTAGCCGGTCAGTTTTTGGATGAACTCGTTGCTCTTTCATACAAAGAAGCAAAGAAAGCTTTCACCATTCCGGGACTTGGAAAACTTGTTGTAGTGAACAGGAAAAAAAGAATGGGAAGAAATCCAGCCACAGGCGAAACAATGGTTATTCCGGCAAAAAAAGTTCTGAAATTCAGAATAGCTAAACAAGCAAAAGATTCTGCACTCTGATTTTAACTGTGTTTAGTCTCACAGAAGGCGAAGATCACATCTTCGCCTTTTTTTATTTTTAAAATACATTGTTAAGTTCCGCACTATGAAACTCCTTTATAATTACCTTAAAAATTACTGGAAACTTGTATTGTTTGCATTGCTGCTTGCGGCAATAAACCAAGTCTTTTCTCTTCTCGATCCCTGGATATTCCGGATTGTAATTGACAAGTATGCTACAAAGTTTACTCAATACACAACCGGAGAGTTTTTCCGTGGTGTTGGGTTACTTCTGTTGGCAGCAGTGGGTGTTGCATTTGTTTCACGGGTAGCAAAAAACTTCCAGGATTATTATGTAAATGTAATTACTCAGAAGCTCGGCGCAGAAATTTATTCCGATGGAATAAAACACTCACTGGAACTGCCCTATTCTTCATTTGAAGATCAGAAAAGCGGCAAAACTCTCGGCGTACTTCAGAAAGTAAGAACAGATGTTGAACGACTGATTTCTGTAAGCATCAACACTTTATTTACTACTTTAGTCGGAGTAATATTTGTAACAGTATATGCGATAAATGTTTATTGGGTTATTGCGCCTATATTTTTTTCTTCTATTCCTTTACTTGGAATTCTAAGTTCTATATTGAGCAGAAGAATCAAAAAAATTCAGAGGGTGATTGTTTCTGAAACTACCACGCTTGCAGGAGCAACAACAGAATCGCTCAGGAACATTGAGCTTGTTAAAAGCCTTGGGCTCGGTCAGCAGGAAATAAACAGGCTGAACAATACCACTGATAAAATATTAAAGCTTGAACTTAAAAAAGTCAGATATATAAGAACACTAAGTTTTATACAGGGCACATCAGTAAACTTTATACGCACAAGTATAATCTTTATTATGCTCTATCTTATTTATATCCAGCAGATTACTGTGGGAGAATTCTTCTCACTGTTTCTTTACTCATTCTTCATATTCGGACCGCTTCAGAGTCTAGGGGAAATTATTAATACTTATCGTGAAGCAGAAGTATCGCTGAATAACTTTGAAGAAATTCTGAAGATGCCGGTTGAGAAAAAACCTTTGGCTCCGGTTAAAATTGACGCTATCAGAACCCTTGAGTTTAAAGATGTTAGTTTCCAGCATCAGAGCGCATCAATGAAAGCAATTGATAAGATCTCTTTTGATGTTAAGATGGGTGAAACAATTGCGTTTGTTGGTCCCTCCGGTTCGGGCAAAACAACTTTAGTAAAACTGTTAGTAGGTCTTTATTATACACGGGAAGGAAATATTTATTATAACGGAAATTCCGGTGATAAAATTGATTTTGACCAGTTAAGGAAAAGAATAGGGTTTGTTACACAGGATACGCAATTATTTTCCGGAAGTATAAAAGAAAATCTTTTATTTGTTAATCCCGATGCGAGTGATGAAGAATGCCTGGAAGTCTTGAACAAAGCCGCATGTCAGAATCTCCTGGCAAGAGCTGATAAAGGGCTCGACACAGTAATAGGCGAAGGCGGAGTAAAAGTATCAGGCGGTGAAAAGCAAAGATTATC
>JAWOIK010000180.1:0-7989 GCA_046484705.1 Ignavibacteriaceae bacterium
CATACGGGCGGGCAAAGAAGTCACTGTAGAAACCGGACATACTTGCATAGAAGAACCAGATTATATTCGACAATAGAAGGAGTACAAACATGACCGTTCGTTCCAGTAGAATGTCAGGTGATTGTGCAATTATGGCTGCCAGAAAAAAAGCAAGATTTAATAAAACTAAATCACTTATTAATCTTATAGTATAGATCGATTTTTTATTTACTATCATTTTTCTTTAAAAAATTCTTCTGCTTTTTGATTTACGAATTCTGAAATATTTTTTTCGAATGTTTTTCTGCTGAAGTTTTCTGAATGCTCGCGTATCGACTTACTGCCAAACTTATACTCTCCAGATTCAAAAAGATTTACTGCCTTAATAAGTGATTCTTCGGTTTGCTGTTCAAACAATATTCCGGTTTTATTATGAACTACCGTTTCTGAAGCTCCGCCCTTTTGAAAAGCAATAACAGGCGTTCCGCAAGCCATTGCTTCAACAACAATAATCCCAAAATCTTCTTCCGCTGTAAATATAAATGCTTTTGCTTTCATTAAATGTTCTTTTAAAACATTAAACGGCTGATAACCAAGCAAAGTAATATTTGCTGTTGCCAGACTTTTTATTTTATTCATTTCCGGACCATCGCCGATAACAACAAGTTTTTTATCCGGCATCTTACTAAATGCTCTTACTGCAAGATCCATTTTTTTATAAGGTACCATTCGTGAAGCGATCAGATAAAAATCCTCCTTCTCACCAACCTCAAACAGATGTGTATCAACCGGAGGATAAATTACCGGGACATCAATATCATATATGCGTTTAATTCTTTCCTTAATGTAGTAAGATATTGCAATAATATGATTTGGATTTTTTGATGATTTAAGATCCCATTTTCTTAAATAATTGATAAAGAGTTTTGCAATGGAGCCTTTTACTCCTTTCAAATATTCATCAGCACTTTCCCAGGCATAACGCATCGGTGAATAACAGTAGCTTATATGAAGCTGATTATTATTTGTTCGTACCCCTTTTGCAACAGCATGAGAACTGGAAATGATTATATCATATTCCGATACATCAAAGCTTTCAATTGCTTTCGGGAAAAGTGGAAGATAATACCTGTGCTTCTTTTCAGCTAAAGGAAATTTTTGAATGAACGAGGTTTTTGCGAACCTTCCGTTAAGAATTATCTTCCGCTGCTCAGTATTAAGAAAATCAACAAGTGTGAAAACATCGGCATCGGGCCAGATATTAGTGAAAGATTCAACACATCTTTCCGATCCGGCATAATTAACTAGCCAGTCGTGGACTATTGCGATTTTCAAATTAATTTATCTTCTCTTAGTATTTCACTATATAAAAGTTTTGTTTCTTCTGCCATCCTATTAACATCATACTTACTTATTGCTTCACTTCTGGCGTTTTGTGAAAACAATAACCATTTTTCTTTATTATCTGCAAGAGCACATATACGCTCTGCGGCGTCAGCCGGATTTTTTGCGTCGTAAAGAAAACCATTTACATCATGATTTATTACATCGCGATTACCTACAACATTAGAAGCAATTACAGGCAACCCAACCGAAAAAGCCTCTAAAACACCCAATGGCATCCCTTCCCATCTTGAGGTAGAAAGATAACAAAAAGAATTTAGTATAAACTCTTTGGTATCGAGAACAGAGCCAGGAAATGTTATATAATCATTTAAATTGTTTGCTTGAACAAGTTTTTTAATCTTCTCCTCATCAGGTCCCGAACCAAGAATGATAAAACTGAACTTTTCAATTCTGTTTAAATTCTTCAAATGCATCATAATCTCTATTATCATTTCTGTATGCTTTGAGTAATCAAAGCGTGAAAATGTCAAGACAATCCGGGGGCTTTGATCAAACACATCAGGAATTACAGTCCGTAAAGGTATTTCTATGCCATTATGGATTACTCTAAGTTTAGCCTTTTGGGATACAATATGCTTGCTTAATAATTTCTTTTCACTTTGAGAAACATTTATAAAAACATCTGTAAAGTACGCCAAGAATCTCTCGATCAACAAGTATAAAAATCTTAGAGTTCCTTTATACTCACCAATATGTAAACCATGAAAAGTATGAACAATCTTTCTTGTTGTTAGCATCCGTAGAATTCTACTATAAATTCCCGCACCTTTTCCATGCGAATGAATAATGTTGATTTTGTTGATAAATATAAACTTTCTTAGATCAATCAGTGCTTTAATTTTAAATTTTCTATGAGGAATCTTAATCAGATTGTTTTTTCCAACCAGATCTGAATATCTTTGATAATATGGATAATCATCAGGAGCTGCAAAATAAAAATCAAAATCCTTTAGTAAGTGTTTTGTTAATTTAAAGATATGTTCCGGACCACCGCCAAAATCGGCTCTAACAGTAATAATTAATACTTTCATCTTGGGTTGTCTTCCCATTTATCCATCCAAGCCCAGATATTCTATCAATTGATTATAACGATATTTCCAATCATTCTTTTCTGCATCATCAATGAGTTTCTGCTTGTCAACCGGTTCGGTTATCGATTTTCTTAAACAACTGACAAATTCTTCTTCGTTATCATAAAGCAATGCTTTCGTGCTCATATCTTCCAGTTCCTGCCATCTTGCAGAAACCACCGGTAAACCACAAGCAAAATACTGATGTATTTTGATAGGGTTAACATAGTTAATAAGATCTCCCATCGTCTTAATATTGAAAGGGATAATTCCTACATCGGCGTTACAAAGATAAGCTGGTAGATTCTTGCTTTCTTTGATCCCAAAAACATAAACATTAGAAAACCCGCGAAATTCTTTTTTTGCTCTTATATCGTTTCCAATTAGAACAATAGAATATTCAGGCAGTTTTTTCGCAGCAAATTTCACTATATTGAAATCGAACCGGATCTCCATTTCCCCGATATAAATTATTCGTGGACGTGGGATGTTCTTCAAGTCATCGGGTTCCGTCTTATTGCCACCGGCAAAATTTTGAAAGTTTACTCCATTGGGAAAATAAAATGATTTGTTTACATCAATTTCTCTGATATAGTTCTTCAGATTTCTTGCTGTATATAAAATTAAATCCACGTTATGGGCAAGTTTTTCTTCCATAGTTTTTGTATAGTCTGCATACTTTGCATAGCCTTTATAATTATCAGCAATTCTAAAAACAGATTTTCTGTGTTTAATTTTATTAATCCATATTGACTGCAAAGCATTGTCAAAGTAAAGCAAATCAACATTATCAAAACCTGCTGATTTAATTTTTTTGTAGATATTCGGAGTTGTAAAATTCTGCCAGTTTTCAAATACAAATTTGCTTCTAAGAACCGGAAGATTGTAAGGCGGGATAAGAGTAAAAGAAATATAAGCCCACAAATTATCATCCAGATATTTTTTACCGCCAGAAAGGAATAACTTAAATCTGTCTTGTATGATTTTATTATTAAGTTTTAATATGTGAATTGGCGAAACCGGATCGGAAACAAAGCCAACGCACCATCCGTTCTTCACAAACTGTTCTGCTAATTCGTGTGAACCGACACGATAAGGAATATTCCAGTAATTTGCAGTTATAAATAATGCTTTTGGTTTATCATTCATTACTTTTCTAATAAATAAAAAGTATGATAAAAATTTTCCTTTGGGGTAAAGGTAGAAATAATCTTGAAATTCTGTTTAATAATATTTTTTATTCTTTTCTGAGAATAGCCTCTTTTTCCAATTTCCCAATAATGCTGACCATCAAAGTTATGCTTTTTATAGAATTTGGGAATTAATAAATCTAGGATAATATGATTTATCTTCGGTAAGTAAATGTCAATCATAAATTTATGATTTGCAAAAGGAAGACTAATATATACATACTTTGAGCTAACTCTTTTTAATTCTTCAAGCAAAGAGGAGAATTTTTCAAAAGGCAAATGCTCGAGGACCTGAAAACAGCACACCATTTCAAAACTATTATCGTCGAATGGCAGTGACTCAATAGTCGCTATAATATCGGGAGAAAGATATTTACTTATGTCTACACTGAAGTATTTTATGTTCTCGGGAAGCAGTTTTTTTAGGAAACCCACTCCGCTTCCTATTTCCAGTATATTTCTTGGTTGAAGTTTAAAGATATATTCCAGTTGATAAAAATATGAAGTGAATCTTTTTTTATCCGTATATTTCAAAAAATCATAGTGGGATTTTTCAACCTGTGATTTCATTCTTTATTCTTAGGCTTTTATAAACAAGATAGAATGTTAATAATTTATTTACTATAGAGGTGCCAACAGTTGAATACACGATGCCCATAAATCCAATCTGCTCGATCAAAATAATTCCAAGTACAATATTAACTATTCCGAATGGAATTGTCAGCAGGCTGAATTTTGCTTTTCCTGTAGCTATCACAAAAGGTTGTGCGATCAATGCGGAAATAAGCAGCAAAGGTAAATGAAGAAGCAAATAGTTAAATATCCGGATCATATCCAATGTATAATATTGATTAAGAAATCTGTTTATGAGAAGAGGGAGAATTTGCCATACCACTAAAGTTAGAACTAACGTAAGCGGTACCGTAACCAGAAGTATTTTCTTCAAGCGTTTCAACACATCAGAATTGTTGTTACGCGTTATATTCTCCGTAATTTCCGGAGCTATTACTTGTCCATAGATTATAAAAGGAAAAGATAACATTACAAATACTTTGTCAATAATTTCATAATAACCAACTTCAACAAAAAAATTATATTGTCCCAGCACATAAGTTATTCCTTTTGAATACAAGAAATGTCCGAGTGCCGAAACACCAATAATTAAAGAATACCTGCCAACATCTTTTATTATTATTTTATCAAAGCTAAAAGTAAACAGATTGTAAGTTGCTGTGAAAAGAATAAAGCTAACTAAATAATAAAAATTTAAAGAAAGAAAAGCTCCAATTATTCCATATTCTAAAATCAGGAAATATGTTGCAACTATAGTAAGTACTCCTGAAATCAGAGAAATAATTGACAACTTCTTAAATTGTTTAAGACCACTGTAAACCCCATCAAATAGAGCTGTTAAGGGAAGAAAAATAAAAACCGGAAACAGGTAGTACACAAATCTATAGTTTTCGCCGACAATAGTTTCTGCAAAAAACAAAAAGACAGTGCTGAATATTAAAACCAGGGTTAATATTATTATTGCAGCATTAAAATATATTCGCTTAACTTTGTCAGGATTTTCAATATTATATTGTGCAACATATTTGGTTACTGCTCGGGATATTCCAAAATCAGCCAGAAGTGTAAAGAAGAATGCTATAGCCACAATATAATTATAAATTCCAAAATCTTCTTTGGGAAGAAGCTTGGCAGAAATAAACAAAATAAAGAATGTTATTCCCTGACGGCTTGCTAGCTGCATTGCCCGCCAAAAGAAATTTTTTGTATTTGTTACTGTTTCCTGATTATTGAACAACAATTATTGTTTCCTTCGCTAATAAAAGATCACAATATATCAAATTAAAAGATGCTTCATTACTTTAATTCATATATATCTTAATAGGTACAATTTTTTAATTAAAACAATGTGGATCAATAATTATATTTACGCGAAGCTAAAATATAGTTTTCTAAACCGGCTAAAAAGTATATATAAATAATAATTTGAAATTGCCTTATTTAAAATACTCACCCAAAGAGCTGCTAAACTTCAAGAATTCAACCCGTTCTGAAAAAACTAAGAAGAATATTATTCTGCTTTTCATAATTAATTTATTCAACTTTGTGGCAATTATGGCTTTGGTGCCTGTTAGCATTGATTACCTTGGTAAAGTAGAATATGGAATCTGGCTTACGCTGCACTCAATATTAATGTGGCTGGTTAATATGGATCTTGGCTTAGGAAACGGCTTACGTAATAAACTGGCAGAAGCTTTTGCAATTAACGATACAAAACTTGCCCGAAATTATGTCAGCACCGCTTATGCAATATTTTCTTTGGGATTGTTAATCGTAATTATTATCTATCTTATTGTTCACCCCTTCATTAATTGGGCTGCCTTGCTGAAAGCACCTGAAGAATATTTTTATTCTCTCAACAAACTTGTTCTGTTTGTTTTTATTCTTTTCTGCCTCCAGTTCTTAATGAGACTGCTTACCAGCATTCTTCACGCTGATCAAAGACCGGCATTAAATGGAGCAATCAGTTTAAGCATAAACGGATTAACTTTTCTTGCAGTAATCGGGTTATCAACTTTTTATGATAGTTCCCTTTTTGCATATGGATTTTTATCAAGCTTTGTACCTGTATTAGTTTTTCTTGCAGCTACAGTCATAATGTTTCATAAAATATATAAAAGCATAGCCCCCGGATTTAAGTTTGTTGATCTGAAATATTCATCCGCTTTAATAAAACTTGGAATGCAGTTTTTCATAATCCAGATTGCCGGATTAATATTATTCACTACGGGCAATATAATCATCACTCAATTGTACGGACCGGCATCTGTAACTGTTTATAACGTTGCTTACAAATACTTTTACCTGGCTCCTATGGTGTTCAATGTGATAATTGCGCCTTTCTGGTCGGCATTTACAGAAGCTTATGTAAAAAAGGAAAATGACTGGATAAAAAGTATGATGAAGAAGCTGATTATTATTTGGGCCGGACTTTCATCAATAGTTGTTTTAATGATCATATTCTCAGATTTTATTTATGCACTCTGGGTTGGAGAAGAGATCGAAGTGCCATTCCTTCTTTCATTATTAACTGGTTTGTTCGTGATTATTGTAAACTGGAATAATATGTTTGGGTATTTTCTTAATGGTGTAGGAAAAGTAAGAATTCAGTTTTATCACTCTATCATTATTGCGATTGTAAACATCCCTATATCAATATTTTTTGCAGAAAGTTTAAATCTTGGAATAAGTGGAATAATGTTATCCACTATAGTCTGTCTGATTGCTGCTTCAATTTGGGCACCAATTCAGTATTTAAAGATAATTAATAACAATGCTACTGGTATCTGGAATAAATAATAGTTTAATCCTTCGGAGTCGTTCCATATTAATAGATTTAACTCCGAAGGATTATAAAACTTATTTTAAAAGTATCATCTTTCTTGTTTCTGTAAACTCTCCAGCATTTATTCTATATATGTATGTCCCGCTGGATAGTCCATTCGATTTAAACTCAATCGTGTAGTAGCCTGCAGTTAATTCTTCACTAAACAGAACAGCCACTTCCGTTCCTAGCATATCATAAACTTTAAGGGTTACAAATTCCTGGTTGGGTATTGTAAATGTAATTATTGACGACGGATTGAACGGATTTGGATAATTCTGTGACAGACTATATATAAGTACCTGTCCTTCAGGACCTACACCAACCGAAAAGTCTATCCTGAATGGATCATCACTAATATCGTTAATCAAAGGTTCGGTAATGTCGGTTATCTTTATTCTTCCCTGTATGGTTTGAATATTTGGTACCTGCCATTCATAAATGCCTACACTTTGTGTACTGTCGATTATGGAATTCCAGCTTGCACCGTTATTTATTGAATATTCAAGTTTCACATATTCTACATCTTCGCTGTTCCACTGAACTTCATAATACTGTCCTCCGGGAATTACTTCTCCTCCATTTGGCTGAAGTATATTTAACATTTTTGAGGATTCTATTGTGAATACTCCATCACTGGTATCAAATATGTCTGGATCAGAATAATCTGTAATTTTTATCCTGCATTGATCACTTAATACTGTAGGAACAACCCAGGTATAAATTCCTGTACTTGGTAATGAATCTATAACAGTAATCCAGTCCTGACCATTGTTGTCTGAGAATTCTATTTTAACATCTGTTATATCCATACTATTCCATAGTATTTCATAGTCAGTTCCCGCTGTAATTACTTCACCACCATTAGGAGTGATGATTGATAAAGGTTGATTAACTGATTGAGTTGTAAGAAAAGTACCTCCTACACCAACACAGAAACCTTTGT
>JAWOIK010000181.1:0-12230 GCA_046484705.1 Ignavibacteriaceae bacterium
AGTAGGCCCACAAAGGCCCGAGGTTCCCAAAGGTCCCGATCGCGAACAACACGACAACCAAGCCAACGTCCCACCAGTACCACCGCCCGCCACCCCAAGATGTTATCTCCCCTTCGTTCGCGCTCATGCCATCGGGTCCCCTGCTGCCGCCTCGAGCCCTCTGTTTCCCGCAGATCGCAGCCCGCGCCATCGAAAGACGTACACCACCAGCATCACCACTGCCAGAACCAGGACCGGACCGCAGAAGAAGAAGTAATCGACCACCAGGAGCGGATCCCCCTTGCGCGCCGCCGGCGGCGCCACGAACGGATACACGAACCCGAAAACACACAGAGCCCCCCAGATAACCAGTCCCACGATCGTGTCCCGCCGTCCGAAGTCCGACGATGGCGCCCACCCTGTCACCGCACCAAGGACCGCCAGAATGCACGCCAGAACAATCGCATAACCCACCCCGAAAAAGGGCGCAAAGACCATCATCATCCCTGCCCCGAACCCATTTGGCCCCGGTTCGAGTTCCACCGTGAAACCGACCAGCGTCCACAGCAGCCAGCACGAAAGCAGTGCACTGATCGGGATGGAGATGTACCTGCGCCGAATGGTCCAGATCGGGCACGCCGGCACGATCAGCCCCGCTAGAACAACCGCTAACTGCACCGTATGTGTTGAAGGCATCGCTGGTTTCCCTCTCGCACTGCACAGCAACCGAGCAGACCACCCTGTCATCAGCCGCCCGCTCGCGCGACCCGCGAGGCCTCACGCCGAATATGTTGGGAAGGGGTTGGGTTCGGGATTTAAAGTTCGGAGTTCGAAGTTCGGAGTTCAGGGTTCGGAGTGGAAAGTAGAATGGAAGGAAGTTGGAGAACCCGCGAATCGGAGAATGGGGGAAGAGTTCGGAAAGAGTTCGGAAAGAGTTCGGAGTTCAAAGTTTGATGTTCAGAGTTCAGAGTTGAATAAATCGTTGAAAGACCAAAAAATAATTCGATTATGGAAAGCTCATTCAATTACGAAAAATACTGATCACCGATCACTTATCACCGATAACCTGTTACGAAAAGGATGGATGCCGCCGCATCCCACTTTGTTTTTAAGAAAAGATGTTTTTGAGAAGTATGGTTTGTACCGGACGGATATGAAAATTGCCGCTGATTATGAAATGATACTGAGACTGTTTTATAAATACAAAGTTTATTCTTATTATTTACCGGTAGTAACTTATTGTATGACCACAGGCGGTGCAAGCAATAAAAGTATAGGCAATATAATAACCAAAAGCAGCGAGGATTTAAAAGCTTTAAAGATGCATGGTTTCAGATTTCCGTTATTAACATTATTTTACAAGAACCTGAAAAAAATTCCACAATTTTTTTAAATTAGAGCGGGCAGTTCTCAAAATTTTTTCCGGATATAATAAATTTTATTATATAATTAAGTTATGATCGAAGTGAATAAGAAATATTTACTATATTATAACATATTTTTATAAATTAGGGGGAGTTCCAAGTGCAATACTTAACTATTTCATTTCTGTCCTTTATTTTCACTGTGTTCTTAACACAGTATATTATCAGGTTTCTTACAAACCGCAATGTAGTAGACCATCCTAACGGCGAATCCCGTAAAATGCACGACGTGGCTGTACCGCGGCTCGGAGGTGTGGTAATATTTTTTGTTGTTGTTATTTCAACTTTTATTTTTTACCAGGACTTCTGGTCGAAGAAATATTTTCTTATCGGAGCCATGATCATATTTGGGATAGGCGTGTGGGATGATCTGAGCCCGAAGAAGTGGTATATAAAAATTGTATTCCAGATTACGGCTGCCTTATTCCTGATCTTATCAATTACTGCACATAATTATTCTGTTATTACTTTCGGAGGATATGTACTTCCAGCCGGACTAAATTATATTATAATGCTTCTGCTGATAACGGGAATAATTAATTCATTTAACCTGCTGGACGGTCTGGACGGTCTTGTTACGGGCTTAACATTGATTGTAGCCGCAATGTGTTTTTTATTAAGCTTCGGCAACCGGTATGATCTCCTGCCGGCATTCAGTTCCGCACTTGTTGGGTCCACGTTAGGATTTCTTAAATTCAATGCAAACCCGGCAAAAATATTTTTAGGTGACAGCGGATCGCTGACACTTGGTTATTTTGTAACAGGTCTTTTACTAATAGTATCCGGCGATGATTATTCTGTACGCACCGCTGCAAACAAGGAAGCATTTTCTGTTGACCTTTTATTTTTAATAATAGTTTTAGCAGTACCGATAACCGATACACTGAGGGTAATGTTTTTAAGGATCAGGAAACAGACGAATCCTTTTCTGGCAGATTCAATACATATACACCATATTCTTTACAGCAAAAAGATAAGACACAAAACCGTTGTGCTGATGATAAATACATTAACAGCCGGATTTGCACTCCTTGGCGTATATTATCTGAGCTACTCAAAACTAACAGCGGTAATTGTTTTTATAATTTTGCTTATTCTTCTTTTGTTTACAGAAAAGATTTTAGATGTGGTTATCAGTAAAAATAACCTGCTTGCATTCGGACGGGGATTCAGACTGATACCTTCCTTTATGCCGGTAATGTATAAAAATTTCTTTGTCCCGGCGCTGGGTATATGTTCATCAGTATTGATAGCAGTACTATTGATAAGCGAGATTGAAAAATATCAGACCTACAACGTGTATTTTTTATTTTTCCTGGTACCATCTTTAATATACAGCGCTCTTAATTTAATGAAGAGGAAATACTATGTTGATATATTAATTTTTTTGAATTTAATTATTTTCTTTGTTATAACGGGTCTTAGCGGGATCTTCTATACAATGTATTCTGTTCCTGTTATTACGCAGATAAACCTGAACCAGATTTACATATTTATTTTTACGGTAATGATCATTCAGTTCATACTTTTCAAGGAAAGAATTATAAATTATAATATTCAGTTCCTGAACGGGGTGGATCTTTCAATTGCACTGTCGATAACGTTTGTATTCATAATGTCGCATTTTTTAGATATTTCCCCGGTATATAAAATAAGCGACACATTACTGCGAAGTTTTCATTTATTTTTATTTTTTAAAATTGTAATTATACTCTATCCTAAATTTCATTTTACACTACACTTTGCCTCGTTTGCAATTGCTATATTAGCGGTGATCATAACAATATTCTGAACAATGAGAAAACTAATACTGGTAATACTGCTGTTTACAATAAAATTATGCCCTCAATCAATATTTGAACCGGTTGAATCGGGGGTATATGATTTCCTGGAAAGACAGTCTGTCCGCGGTGTAATAAATTTTAATACAGAAATTAAACCTGTCTTAAAATCCGAAATAGCATCGAAGCTGATTGAACTGGACGGCAGAAGAGACCAGTTAACCGGTATTGACAGGGAACTTCTGAAATATTACCTGATCGATTATGTTCACGAAGTTAAAATATTACTGAAGGCATCTGAATACGATGAAGAAGCGAAGTTCTTAATTACCGGTGCAGGAAAAAGAATACGGATGTTTGAATACAGTGGAAAAAATTTTTCGTTATTTGCAGATCCGATGTTAAGTGTTTCATACGGAAGTAATTATAATGAAAATATTTTTATCAGGCGCAACGGGTTAAGGGCATTCGGATATGCGGGAAACTACTGGGGATATGAGTTCAGATTTTTTGATAATGAGGAAACTACCGATCTGCCTGATTATGATAAATTTCTTTCACCTGAAAGAGGAATTGTTATTACAAAGAAAAAACCGGACTCATTTGAATATGATGAAGTGAATGCATCTGTGGTATATTCGTGGGGCAACGGATCCATTGCACTGGGCAAAGATCATTTTAAGATAGGCAGCGGCAGAACCGGTAATATAATTCTGTCGGATAAAGCTCCTTCCTTCCCGTTTATCAGGCTGGATGTTAAACCGGCTGAATGGATAAGGTTCTTTTATTTTCATGGTTTCCTTGTTTCAAATGTGCCGGACTCAGCTACTTTAAGGTTTAACTCTGTTTCCGGCAGAACATCAATTGCTGATGTTCCCAAGTTTATGGCATTCCATTTAATATCATTCTATCCTTCTGATAATTTAAGCATTTCAATTGGTGAATCAATCGTTTACAGCGAGTATATTCAGCCTGTGTATTTTATCCCGGTTATGTTCTTTCGTGTTGCCGATCATTACCTGGGAAGAACGAACTCCTCAGCCAGCGGCAATGCCCAGATGTTTGCGGATATATCCTATAAGAACACGGCTTTGAGGAGCAGGTTTTACACTTCCCTGTTTATTGATGAACTTTCGCTGAACAGTATTTTTAAAGGCGGTAATCTTGCGGCAACAGGTGTTACTGCCGGCACGGAAATACAGGATTTCCCTGTAGATAATTCAACTTTAACAATGGAATACAGCAGGGTTAACCCTTTTGTATATATGAATTCTGTTGATGCCCAGGTATATTCCAATGAAAATTACAAAGCAGGACATTGGATGGAGAGCAATGGTGATATTATATCTTTAAAATACCGGCAGCAGATACTCCGTTACCTGTCATTCGACGGCGGGATATGGTATATGCGGAAAGGGAAAAAAGAACTGCCCGATGAACAGTATTCAAGTCCCTATCCCCCATTCCTGTATGGCGGACGGAGGAATGAGACAAATATTAATTTCAGTATAGTATATAATCCCTTTCACCCGGTTTACGTTAAGTTAAACTATAGTTACAGGAATATATCGGATGAAGATAATATAAGAACGCCGGAAAAGTTCCGGGGCAGATTTGATGATTTTTTAATTAGTTTATCATATGGTTTTTAGGATAATATACCGGTTGCTTTTATGGTTAAATCTAAAGATAACAGCTTCCATTAAACTAAAATTCAGTAAAGATGGTGTATATATTACCATTTTTCGTACTCAGCATAATATTATGCAGGCTAATCACATAAACAGCTATGGCGTTATATTTGCCGTTATTAAATAGAAATTTATAAGGAAATGAATTACACAAAATGAAAAAAATAATAATACTGGCTTTACTGATGTTATTTTTTAATCAGCAATTAATCAGATCGCAGCAAAATATAGAAACGGACAATCCGATTGCCGAAAAATTCCTGCTCTCACTTGAAGGAGGTGTAATTTATCCGGAGACTGATTTTCAGAGATCACTGACCGATTATCTTTTAAAGGGAAGGTTCGGTTACTTTTTTGATCTAGGAAAATCATTTACCATGGGTCTTGATGTAAGTCTTTCTCAGGGTTATGCTGCAGGGGATCAAACAGCAACTTTCAGACTGCCCAGAGTTGAAAGTTTCAGAACAAGCATGACACTCCTGGGTGGAGGTATCACTTTTAATTATACTTTGTTTGACTTTATTGTGCCTTATGTTGGCGGAGGCTTACATTTTATAAGCATTGAACCGGAAATTAAGGATATTAACGGGGTGATATTTACGCCTGTATATAACGGAGAAGCTGTAACTTATAATAAGTATAACTTAGTTTCAGAAATGAAATTAGGATTCAGATTTTTAGTTTCCGAAAAAGTAGTATTATCAGTTAATAGCGGCTTAAACTATTTTTCCGGTGATGATCTTGACAGGGTACCAAACGAAATTTCAAATGGTACAGCGAACGATATCTTTTTTTCCGGCACTCTTGGTTTAGGTTTGTTAATAGGCGGCAAAAAAGATTCTGACGGTGACGGTGTGCCTGATGAACTTGATATGTGTCCGGAAACTCCCAAAGGAGTAATAGTTGATGAATTTGGCTGCCCGGTTGATTCTGATGGTGATGGTGTACCGGATTATCTGGATGAATGTCCAGACACACCGCCCGGTTACCTGGTTGATAATAGCGGATGCGTTGTTGATACGGATAATGACGGGGTTTTGGATGACATAGATAAATGTCCATACACTCCTTCAGGAGTTGAAGTTGACGAATTCGGCTGCCCGATTGACTCTGATGGAGATGGCGTACCGGATTATCTTGACGGCTGTCCCGATACACCTGAAGGGTATTATGTTAATGAATACGGCTGTGTACTGTGGGTTCCGGATTTCGTAACAAATCCAAATCAAAAATTAGTATTGTATGTAGATCAGTTGTTTACAGTTGATAATACTTTGAATGATTTTGCAAAATCCGAGTTAAGCTTTATAGCTAAGCGGTTGAATGAAGCCGGCTACCCGGAATGGGCAATTTTAGGACATACAGACAATACCGGTGATTATATTGAAAACAGGTTTAAATCTCTCGAATGGGCTAAAGTTATTTATTTTGCTTTTGCAGAAGCAGGAATGGATTCAACTCAATTGAAGTTTACCGGATTCGGTTCGGAATATCCTATCGCTGCAAATTCAACGGTAGACGGGCGAAGCCAAAACCGCAGAATAGAGATTTATCCGGTTCAAACTGAAACTTCAAAACCTAAAGAGCCTGAAATAATTGAAGAAAAGAAAACGCAGCTTCCACCTGCGGTACCGATAACCTATGGAAAACTGCTTCCATACAATTATGATAATGAAAAAAATGTTACAGATGTTATATTAACCGACGGGCTTAATTTCTGTATTCAGCTATCTACGTGGAGAAATAAACAACGCGCCGATGAAGTTGCTGCCATTTATCGTAAATATGGATTTAATGCTTTTGTGACGGAAACTTCTATTCCCAACGTTTCAGGTTATTTCTATAAAGTGAGAGTTGGTTTCTTCTCGTCGCTTACTGAGGCCAGGGAATCGAATAAAGCAATTAATGAAATTAAAGTGAGGTAGGATTTTGGATTGAAATTCCTGATATGGAATAAACTGAATCAACAATGCATTGGGTTAGTCTGAACGATTTGACAAACCGGACTGAATAAACGATTCAAAGTTTCTGTAAACAGGTACATTCAAACTGTTGAGTCTTTCGTGATCCTGGTGCCCGTTCGAAATAATTATTACACTAATTCCAAGTTCATCAGCCACATCTTTATCATGAACAGTATCGCCTATCAGGACAATTTCGTCAGGTTTATACGGCAGACTGTTTATCAGTTCCTTCCCTATTCCGATCTTACCGCCAGCATAAATATTATCCAGTCCGCATAGCTTTTCAAAAAAATGTCTGATATCAAAGTATTCAACTATCTGTTCCAGTGTTTTATTATGATAGGCGGATAATATTGACTGGGTGATCCCTTTCGATTTAAAAGAAAACAATCCATCCATAACACCGGGATATAAAGTACATTCAAACTTGCGCAGTTCATATTCATCCATAAAATCTTTACCAAGAATTTCAAAAGATGTATGGTTAAAATCCAAACCGGCATTACGGTAATAATCCTGAACAGGAAAAGTAAAAACGCTGCGGTATTTCTCAAGGCTTAATAACGGAAGGTTGAATCTTGTAAGAATGTTATTCATTATATCTTTACAGAGAACCACATCATTGAAAAGGGTTCCGTTCCAATCCCAGATAATATGTTTAATACCGCCGTTCAGCATTAGTTCTGTTTCATCAATTTGCAAAACTCATACACTATTTCGGCGGTAAGCCCCCACAAAACATACTTGCCGGTATTATAAACTATAACCCTGTATCTTCCGTTTCTCCATGGACTTGCATATATCTCAGGCAGATTCAATTTTTTAACAGGAAGAAGCTCAACACTATTACCTGTTGAATCGATTCCGGTTGTATGAATTTCGAGTCTGGAATAAAATATCTCGGGTTCGGTATTCATAAAATATTCCAGTGGAATGGTGAATACAGACTCGACCTCACTTTTATCAATAATCATATTTTTATAATTATTATAACTGATCAAACCGGCAAATGCATCTATCGTTAAACCCATAGGTGCAACCAATGAACCGAATTTACCAATAATGCTTATCTGGTCGCTTGTTAATCCTAATTCTTCGCAGCTCTCCCGAATTGCAGTATCCTCAAGAGTTATATCGGCAGCGGGGTTAAATTCACCTCCCGGGAAACTTATCTCTCCACCCTGCCTTATTCCGGACGCTCGTTTTTGAAAGAGCAGATGATAACGGTTTTCAATTTCAATAAGAGGAATGAGAACCGCGCAGTTAATATATTTTGATTTTCCGATTATATCAGATGCGGTTTCGAACTTCTTTTGAATTTCTTCTATTGTTGGTTTAGCCAATTTATAACTGTTTTTTTAAAAGCAAATATATGCAAAATCCTGTTTGACGGAATAAGTAAATGTGGTTTTTTAATGGATGGAATTTATGAAAGGCTTCAGGATCAGAATGTTTTTTTAAGTTCTGATTCAAAAAAATTATAATCCTCCTTACCAATTATAGTTGATGCTTTTTTTCCCTGAGCATTATAAATAAAGGTGGCTGGTATTGCACCATTCCAGTCCTTGTCAAAATAATTGATAAAATCCTGTGCATCATCAAATGCATTAAGATATATATCGAAATTAACATTAAAGTTATTCAGAAACGGCTTTACCTTGGATTCGATTTCATCCTCTTCATCAACACTAATTCCAATAAAATCTGCCTTGTCTTTATACTGGACAGCCAATTTCACCAGGTCGGGGAATTCTTCGCGGCATGGGACGCACCAGGTAGCCCAGATATTTATAAGGAGCGGTTTATTTCCCCGCTCCTTTATTATTTTATCAAGAGCTTCCTCTGTAAGTGACTTGATGCTGATTTTTTCTGTCTGCTCATAATTGAATGAAGCTGATAGCACCAGAAGAACAAATAGCATTGAGAGGTTAAGAAACTTCATTTCAAACTCTTTTAATTGTACAGCCAAAAGCCTTTGTTTTCTTTACACTTACAGATTTTCCATCAAGTATTTCATTTAGAGCATTTTCAAGATCTTTTGATTTAATATTATCTGCTTTTCTTGAATCGTCTATTCGTCCATGGTAGAGTAATTCGTAATCCGGACTTAAAACATAAATCTCCGGAGTAAAAGAAGCTTTGAAGCGATCTGCAATTACATTACCGTCATCTTTCAGAATAACGAAGTCCAATCCGTTCTTTTTTGCATGGGTTCTTATTTCAGCAACATCTTCCTGTTTGTTTGAATTTATTCCAATAAAAGCTACGTCTTTTGATTTGTATTCATTATAAAGATCTGCCATCCTTGAATTATAATCATTGGAGATGGGGCATTGTGTGGCGATGAAAAGGATTACAATTGCCTTAGCATCTTTGTAGTTATCAAGTGAATGTTCCTTGCCTGTATAATCTTTCAAAGTAAAATTTTCGTACTTTTCAGGGTTATTACCTGCAGCGGCTATGGCAGAAACTGAAATAAATAAGACTAAAACCGCGGTTAAAAAAATTTTTAATTGCATACTATCCTCATTGTTTATGATTTATAACAATTATACAAATTGATTGTTAATCGGCAAACACCAAAATTAATCCTGATTTTGAATGAATTGTTAATATGTGTGGTAAAGGTTTGTAAGGCAGTATTTAATAATTGTCTTCTACCCTCTTTCAATTCCGGCTAAGCGATTTTAATATTTTTCAATATACTTGCCTTCATTATCTGCGTATTTTCTGAATGCATCCCTGAAGCCAAGCATAAGATCCTTTGTCCTTTTTATATAAGCGGGATCAAGCTGTGACAGTTCTTTTGCTTTTTCAATACACTGTTCCCTGAAACTATTAACCGTAAATATATCATTCACCAGTCCCATTTCAAGTGCACGCTCGGCAGTAATGGTACCTCCGCGGATCAGAAAATCCGCAGCCCTTCCCTGCCCTATATATTTACCAAGAAAGAACGGCAGTGCTCCCCCTGCATGAAGCTGGAATTCATTATGAGATAAAGAAAATTTTGTTTCCGGAGTAACAAATCTGAAATCCGCGGCAAGGCTTGCTCCAAAAAATGAAGTTACAACGGTACCCGATAAACCGATTACAACTATTTTAGGGAACCTGAGCATTGTATTAATGAAATTATTGAGAATATTTATTTCAATAGTTCGGATCCTGGTTGCCTGCCATTCATATAATGCATGACCGTCCTCATTTTTCAGATCTTTATCCTTAATGGAATCGATATACACCTGGTAAGCTGTGTTACCGAAACAGCCCGGTTCATTTAAGAGGAGTACAGTATTTATTGTATTATCTGAGGCAACGGCATCAAACCAGCTTAAGATCTCCCTGCTCTTGTCTATATTAGTTATGCTGTAAAACGCATTAGATTTAAGATGAAGTGTTACTATTTTTTCGTCAATTACAGATTTAATCTGTTCATTTTCAAATTCAACAGGCTGATTATTTTTCATTTCTTAACCCTTTGTATACAATAGTATTTAAGTAAATGAAAGTTAATTTAAATGAAAATCATTCTCAAGTAAACAAATTCTTTTACCGTATATTAAATATTGTTTGCAGTTTAACCTTGCTTAAAATACTATTAACACGGTCTGACACGCCTGTAAGCGAGAAATTTATATTCCTGTTTGTACAGGTGGTAAACGAGTGTACAAGCATTCCTATTCCCCAGCTGGTTACATAATCAACTTTAGACATATCAATAGTGATATCTTTACTTCCTTTCTCTATGGAATCAAGGATGTTGTTTTGTAACTCTGCTGCTTCAAGTCCTAACAACTGATTTTTATCAACATAGATAGTCGATTTATCCTGCTGATGTTCAAGATGCATATCCATTACATTCTCCGGTTATCATTTTTTTAATTGATTTAATTCACTGATAAGTTACAAATAATTATTTTTATTTGTATCCGGGATATCAATCTCTGTGCAGAATCAGTACTGTTATATCATCACTCTGCGGTGTATTGCCGGTATATTCTTTTACATCCTTTACAAGGTCATCAACAAATGTTTTTGCTGATTTTCCTGAATTATTTGTAAAGAATTGTATCATCTTATCATCTGAATATTCCTCATCTGCATCATTCATAGCTTCCGGGATTCCATCTGTGTATAGAAATAACCTGTCACCGGAGTTCATAACCAACTGCTGACCCTCAAACGGAATTCCGAAGTCAAACATACCAAGACCTACACCACCGGCATCAATTTTTTCAAGTGTACCGTTTTTCCTTAAAAGAAATACCGGGTTATGCCCGGCGTTGACTGCATCCAGTTCACCCGTTGCAGAATTTAATACAGCAATAAAAAATGTTATATATTTATCCGGCGGAGAGGAATTATAAATCAGTTTATTCAGCCGGTTTGCTATCTCGGTAAGAGGAATATCAAACTGTAGGTATGAATACAGCGCAGCATTTAATGTACTTACTAAAAGAGCGGCACCTATTCCTTTGCCGGCAACATCTGCAATTATAAATGCATGTTTATTATTACCAAGTTCAATACAATCGTAATAATCTCCGCCAACCTCGCGTGAAGGAATATTTATCCCTGCAAGATCATATCCTTCAATCTTCGGCAATGATACAGGAATAATTTTCTGCTGTATAGATGCCGCAACATTAAGTTCCTGCTCTATCTTTTCTTTCTCAATTGCCTGCTCCGTTAAAAACTGATTTTTTATTGTTGCTTTAACCTGGCGTGATATAGCATCGAGCAGCATTTTATCAAGATCATTAAAATGAGTATAACCGTTTCGTGTTTCCTTCTCAGCTAATATGAACCGGTATTTTAAACTGTTGTAAGTAAATCCGCATTCAACACGGAATTCAGAGTTCATAATAACTTCTGCATCAGCGTTCACCGGAAATGAAAATTTCTGTTTAACCGTATCGTTCTCAGAAATCTGAAGCAGCGCCGATGATGCATTTGTTAATGATGTAATTCTTTCAAGTGCCAGATCATATATAACCTGTCTTTTATCATACTGCGATACTTCAATTACTGTATCGATAAGGTTATTAAGCTGAACTACCTTTTCATTTAACTCAAATATCAGTGCTTTCTCTTTTTTCTGGTTAAGGAACGATTTATGTGCACTGTCAAAAACCTGTAGTAAAATTTGTAATGTGATTTTATCAAGATCAGAAAATCCGCTTTTATCCAGTTTAGGACCGATCAGAATAGCCATAAAGGATTTATCCGACAAGGGAAGTACAACCAGGACATCAAATTTCTGATTTGAAAAATATTCAACATGAAGAGTATTGAAATCTTTCAGATAATTTAAATCTGCAGGATCAGTATCACCAATGGGGGCAACAGCTTTCCACGCGGAATCATGCTGTTTACGGTGATAGGCATTTA
>JAWOIK010000197.1:0-11913 GCA_046484705.1 Ignavibacteriaceae bacterium
CATCGTAGAAAGTAACACGCTTGTCTGATTGGGGACTGCCAAATGTACGCGTATAGCCCTTCCCATCGTCTCCACCGATTACATTATAAATCGAGGCAATGATTCCTGATAGATCCATGGTGAGATATCCTCCTGATAATATATATTATATTGTTTTCTAAGTAGAATAATTTCAAAGAATTTTACCAAAATTACGTGACTACAATAAGTATTCCAAATTTCAAAGTCAACAAAATAGTAATACCCTCAAATTAAATAATTTAAACAATTCCACAGGCAAACTTACAAATTAAATCTTAGTTTTAACTCAATAATATTGCCCGAAACAAAATTAAAGTTAATAAAGATACTGTTGACTAATTCCCCAAGTTCCTCCGGTTTCATCATATCTTCAAAATCTGCTTTTTTCATCCAGCTTCTGTTTGCTTCCGTATCAATTATATAAGGTGCAATTGCATTCACTGAAAGTCTAAGTTTTTTTCCCTCTGCAGAAAAAGATTTTACAAGATGCGATAATGCTGCTTTGGATGCTCCATATATAGATTTATTTTGTTCCGGATGACTGCCAACATGAGCCGATGTAAAACAAAGAGAACCTCCGGCAGAATTTTTTAAAAGTTGGGAAAAGTGTTTTGCAATTAAATAGTTTGTTTTGAGATTAATATTAATCATCTTATCGAAATCGTTAACATCTGTTTCCCAAAGCGGAACCCCGCCATGAAATCCGCCAATTGTAGAAAACAAGAAAAAATATTTTTCTTTGTCTGGTAGAATATTTGTATATGCCTTGATTACATTTTCTTCTATTGACAGATCCTGAATCACGAGTTGTTTTATGTTGTCATCGTTTGACTCTGAATTAAACTTAAAATCAAAAAGATATACTTTACCAAAGTCCTTTTTGGTAAGAACTTTTGTAACACCGGTTCCCAATGCACCATTCGATCCGAAAATTATTAATTCTTTATTCATTTTCTACCTCAGGTAAATAAATTTTGCAGTTACGGCAAAATGATCGCTGTAGCCGCCTAAGTATCTTCTTCCTCCATAAGTAGGAAATGGTGTTCCTTCAAATGTTCCCGACTGTGTGACCATAAAGGATGGTTTATAAACCTCAAATGAGTCACACTCGTACTTAAGCGATTCACCAATCAGTAACTCTTTCGAAATGATTATCTGATCGAGCATATTCCAGTCGTCACGATATTTGTACGATCCGATTCCATCTTCATATTGCTTGTAAGAAGTATTAAACAACTCCGATGTTATATCTTCAGCATTTGCCCCAGGTAATGAATCGCATTTAAAAGGAACTGCCTCTAATGTGTTTAAAATTGAGTTATTTGTCGGCTCATCATTAAAATCACCCATAATTAATATTTTTGCATCCGGATTATCTTCCAAAATTTTATTCACTGAATTTCTTAATGTCTGAGCCGTTTCAATTCTGCTACGTTCAGATTTTTCTTCTCCTCCCCTTCTGCTTGGAAAATGATTAACAAAAATATGGAGCGTATCGTTCAATTTTGTGAGTAAAGAAACCTGTAGGATCAATCTCGTTTGATATCCCGCAGTCAAATTAACAGTATCAACGGACATTGATAAAAGTTCAAACATATCCGCTTTGTACATTAAAGCGTTATCAATTCCTCTGGCATCCGGAGACTCCGGCCCGATTGATCTAAAATTAAAATCAGATAAAAATTGATTATTCATAGAATCGAGTAAATATGTATGTTCTATCTCGCAAACCCCTAATATATCAGGAGCATTATTACTATTCATTGATCTTATAACTCTTGCAAGATTATACATTTTTCCTACCAATCGTTCTTCTGTCCATTCATTTTCGCCGTAAGGTAAAAATTCTTCATCTTTTTTATCGGGATCGTCCGTAGTGTCAAACAGGTTCTCAAGATTCCAAAAAGCAACAAATAAATATTCCTCGTTGGTTTCGTTGCATTTGGATATGACGGATGTTGCAGCAACTATAATAATCAAAATGGAAAGCATTTGCTTCATTATAAAGTCGGTTAAATTTGTAAAATGACATTGTTAAAATAAATATCTGAAGGTTATAAGAAAAGTACTAATTTGCTGCTTGAATTACTCCAATATATTATTTCAACTTATATTAGTTATTCATATTTTAGATATCAAATTCAGTTAAACAATATAATCATCATCTAATGAAGAATAAAAAATTTATCATAATTGACGCATTAGCGTTAGCTTATAAAGCTTACTTTGCATTCATCAGCAGACCATTAGTTACAGGTCAGGGTGAACCAACATCAGCTATTTATGGGTTTATAAACCAGGTTTTGAAAGTGCTTGAAGAGGATAAACCGGATTATATTGCTGTTGCTTTTGATTCAAAAGAAAAAACTTTCCGGCATGAGATGTACGAAGGCTATAAATCTTCACGGGATAAAATGCCCGATGACATGATCCCCCAGATTGACAGGATCAAACAAATAATTGATGCACTTAAAATTCCTTATTATATCCTGCCCGGTTATGAAGCTGATGATATTGTGGGTACTGCAGTAAAAAAAGCTGAAAAAGCCGGAATGAATTCACTGGCTATTACACCTGATAAGGATTACTTTCAATTAGTAACTGATAAAATTAAAGTTGTAAGACCGGGAAAATCTACAGATGTTGCCGTAATTTATGATAAGCAGAAAGTAATTGATGAATTAGGATTCGAACCTGAATATATGATTGATTATCTTGCTCTAATTGGTGACTCAAGCGATGATATACCGGGTGTTAAGGGAATTGGACCAAAGGGTGCTGTTCCTTTAATCCAGAAATATGGAACAATTGAAAATATTTATAAACACCTAGATGAAATAGATAAAGCAGGGATAAAAAATAAACTTATTGAGAGTAAAGAGAATGCTTTTTTATCAAAAGAGCTTGCTAGAATCAATTGTGATGTTCCATTAGACTTTGATTTTGAAAAAGCAAAATTTAAACAACCGGATTTTGATCTGCTTAAAGATATATTTATTGAACTTGAATTTAAGAACTTATATGTCAGGCTTTTGAAGGTTTACAACGGAAGTCAGGAGCCTTTAACAGAGGTTATAGGGGAAGAATTCAAACCCGCTGAATTGGATTCATTTCAAAAAGAAAAATCAAAGTACTATCTTGTAAATGAAGCCGGTGAAGCGAAGAAGCTTTTTGGGAAATTGAATAAATCTCCGCTATTTGTCTTTGATACAGAAACAGATGGTCTCGATCCATATACTCTGAAAGTATCAGGAGTTTCTTTTTCAATTAAGGAGGGTGAAGCATACTTCATTGCACTTAATCCATCCACAAAAAAAATACCTGACAGACTTCCAATTTCAGATTTTATAAAATTATTCAAACCCTTATTTGGAAATAAAAAAATTAAGAAAGTTTGTCAGAATGGGAAGTTCGATATTTCTGTTATGAGAAGCATAGGAATAGAAGTCGATAATTTTTACTTCGATACTATGCTTGCAAGTTACTGTATTGATCCTGATCAGAAGCATGGAATGGACAGTCTTTCGGAAAAATATCTGAATTATAAACCAATACCTCTGAGTGATCTGATAGGAATCAAAAAAGATCCTTCAAAAATATTTGATGTTCCGGTTAACCAGCTTTCTGATTATGCATGCGAGGATGCAGATATAACACTACGATTATTTAATATCCTTGAAAAGCGGCTTCAGAAGGATGATTTAGTAAAACTTGCCTATGAAGTAGAGTTTCCTCTCGTTCCGGTTCTTGAAGAAATAGAATTCAACGGAATTAAAATAGATAAGGAAGCTTTGAATGCCTTTAGCAATGATCTCCAGATACTGCTTGATAATTATACTAAAGAGATATATAAATCGGTTGGTACAGAGTTTAACATAAACTCCACAAAACAGCTTCAGGAAGTTCTATTCACAAAACTAAATCTTGCTAAAGGAAGAAAAACAAAAACCGGATTCTCAACCGATGCACGTTCTCTTGAAAATCTCAGAGGTGAACACGAGGTAATTGATACAATTCTGAATTACCGTCAGGCATCCAAACTGAAATCAACTTATGCCGATGCACTGCCTAACCTGATAAATCCAAAAACCGGAAGAGTTCATACAGATTTTAACCAGACAGTTGCTTCAACAGGTCGATTATCAAGTTTAAATCCTAATCTTCAGAACATTCCTATCAGAACTGAAATGGGTAGAGAGATCAGGAAGGCATTTGTTCCCGGTGATAAAAATCATGTTATACTCAGTGCAGATTACAGCCAGATTGAATTGAGAATCATGGCATCTATCTGCAAAGATGAAGCATTGATTAAGGCATTTAAAGAAGGTGAAGATATTCATACAAGTACTGCAGCTCATGTATTTATGGTGGATAAAAAAGATGTGACTCCTGATATGCGAAGAAAAGCAAAAGAAGTTAATTTTGGAATTCTATATGGCATTGGTCCATTCGGATTGAAAACAAGGCTTGGAGTTACTCAAGCACACGCAAAAGAAATTATTGATACATATTTTAATACATTTAAAAGAGTTAAGAATTTTATGGATGATTCTGTTGCCTTTGCTAAGGAAAAAGGATACGCAGAAACTTTAATGAAGCGCAGAAGGTATCTCAGAAATATAAACAGCAATAACAGGGTTGTAAGACAATTTGAAGAACGTGTGGCGATCAATATGCCCATCCAGGGTTCTGCCGCTGATATGATTAAAATTGCTATGATTAATATTCATAAAGAATTAAAGAAGAGAAAAGTTAAAACTAAAATGGTGCTCCAGGTGCATGATGAATTAGTGTTTGATGCACATAAAGATGAAGTTGATGAACTTCGTCCACTGATTATAGAATTAATGGCTAATGCATTGCCATTAGATGTTCCTGTAGCGGTTGATTCGGGAGTAGGCGATAACTGGCTTGATGCGCATTAAGTATCGCCGAAGCTATCCATTTGTGATATCCCTCATTAGCAGGGACTTATGAAAAATAAGATTGTATAATGAAGATTGAATTCAATAATGTAAAAAAGATTTTATGTATCAAACCTCGTGGTATTGGTGATATAGTTCTTTCTACTATAGTTTTAGAAAATATAAAGGAACACTTTCCAACTGCTGCAATTCATTATCTCACTGAAGATTTTGCAAAACTCTCAGTTGCAAATAATCCTTTTGTCGCAAAAATTCTTACTTACAAAAAAAATGATTTTATTCTGTCGGTAATTCATAAAGTTAGAAAAGAAAAGTATGATCTTATTTTTGATTTTTGGTCAAATCCAAAAAGTGCTCAGATAACATTCTTGTCAGGCGCAAGGCACAGAGTTGGATTCGGTTATAGGGGCAGAAAATATGCATACAATATAGTGGCTGATTCCGGACGAGGTGAAGTGCATTCGGCAGAGCACAATCTTGAATTATTGAAAGTTATTTCAATACCAATCAAATCAAAGAATATTCAATTTTACCTGAATGAAGATGATAAAAGTAAGGCAACAAAATATTTTAATGAAACTTTTTCTGCAGATGATTTTGTTGTAGGTATTATTCCATCCGGCGGGTGGGCCTCAAAAAGATGTGATGCTGAAAAGTTGATTGAATTTTGCGAAAGGATTTATTCTAAGTATAGAAATAAATTTCTGATTCTTTGGGGTCCGGGGGATGAAAACGATGCAACACAGATTTATTATACACTTAAAAATATATCCGTGCTTGCACCTCAAACAACTGTAGCTGAAATGGCAGGTCTAATTGCTAAATGTAATTTTATAATTGCTAATGATTCCGGTCCGATGCATATCGCTGCTGCACTTAAAGTTCCAACATTAGGTATATTCGGTCCCACAAATCCCAAAAAGCACGGACCATATTCATCAAACTCTGATTATATAATAAAAGATGATTTGCACTGTATAATTTGTGATAAACTGGAATGCCCCTATGATCACGAATGCATGAAAGAACTTTCTGCTGATCTGCTACTTTCAAAAGTTGAGAAAATACTAAATGAAAAAGATTGAATTCTTTTTTAAAAACATATTGCTGAAGTTATTGCTGATATTTAATCCGGTTAAAAAAGAAAGTAGTCTACCCGATATTAATTCCGGATCAAGTATACTTTTTATAAGATTAAACAGAATTGGTGATGCCCTTGTTGCAACTCCATTATTTCACGAAGTAAAACAACACCCCGGCTGCAGAATAATAGTCCTTGCAGATAAGAAAAATCATTTCATCTTCAGAAATAATCCTTCAATTGATGAGGTTATAGTATTTGAAAAAGGATTAAGCGGCATTACCGGTATAAACAGAATCATACAAAAGAACAATATAGATGTAATTGTTGATCTTCACGATGATGTTTCCACAACTGTAAGTTTTCTTGTGGCTTTTGCAAAGGTCAAATACAAAGTGGGATTAAGAAAATCAAACCATACTTTATTTACGCACACAGTTGAAAAGTTGGATCCTGTTAACCATCATGTAATTGTAAGATTATTAAAACTTTCAGAATTGTTTGGCGTTTCAGTCAACACTCAATTCGTTTCTGTCAAATTCTATCCATCCGAAGAAAATGAAATACAGGCAGCAGTCCGGATTCAAAAAATGAATCCTGATAATAAATATTTATTGGGAATTAATATATCTGCCGGCAGTGATGCCAGATTTTGGGGAGTTGATAAGTTCAAAGAGTTAGCAGAATGTATATCGGAGTATCAGGTTAGAATAATTCTTTTCTGCAATGAATCTGATTATCATTATGCCCGTAAAATTACAACAGAAGATAACATATACCCAACGACAAAAGATTTTGGTAATTTTGCAGCAGCAATTATGAATCTTGATTTGCTTATAACACCTGATACATCTGTTGTTCATATTGCTTCAGTAAAAAAAATACCTGTGTTTGGTATCTATGTTAAATACAATACAGATGATATTATCTGGAGTCCATTCAACACCGATTTTGAATATGTTTTAACCGAAGAACCAACATTAAAAAATATATCATTTAAAGAAGTGAAAATAAAATTGATACCATTCCTGGAGAAACATTTAAATGCCAAAACAAATTCCTGACTGCAAACGGTTTTCCGGATATAAACCATGCTTCCCCGATTATAATTGCTGGGAAAATGGTTGCAGGGATAATATCTCGACAGGTACAAAAATACTTATTATAAATCTTGATGCTATGGGCGATGTTCTGATGACAACTGCACAGCTTATATCAATAAAGAAAAAATATCCGATATCAACTATTTATTGGGTTACATTAAACATTGCTGCTCCCCTGCTTAAGCAAAATGAATATATAGATCATATTTTCCGTTATGATGCTGAATCGATTTTAATCATAAGTCAGTTGGAATTTGATGTTATCATGAATGTTGATAAGTCACAGCGGTCAGGTGCACTGCTTAACAGTATTTCAGCAAAACGGAAACTTGGTTTTGGAATAGATAAGAATGGAAAAATCATTCCTGTGAATGACGGTGCCTACTATAATTACCAGCTTGGAATGGACGATCATTTAAAGTTTAAAATAAATCAACGTACAGGACAGGATTACCTTGCAGAAACTTTTGAGCTTGAATATCAAAGAAATGACTATGTTTTTAATTTCACAGATGAAGAATCAGAGTTTGTTGAAAGCTATAAAAAAGAAATAGGAATTCAAGCTGGTGATAAAGTAATCGGATTTAATACTGGTTGTTCAAATCTTTATCCAAATAAGAAAATGACAATAGAACAGCACATATATCTGATAGAAAAGTTTCTTGCTGAAAATGAATACAAGATTGTTTTAGTAGGCGGACCTGAAGATACCGAGCGTAATCATGAAATCTATACTCACTTTGCCGGGAAAATTATTAACACCCCTACTAATAAGGGTGTAAGAAGAGGTGCATGTTATGAATCCATTCCGGATGTAATAATCACGGGTGATTCATTCGGGATGCATTTAGCAATCGCACTAAAAAAATATGTTATTGCATGGTTTGGATTAAGCTGCTGGACAGAGATCGATCTATATGACCGTGGAATAAAATTATACCAGAAAGATCTGTTCTGCTCACCTTGCTGGAAAAAAGTTTGCCCTTATGATTTAGAATGTATTAAGATGATTGATCTTGACAGAATTGTAACAGAAGTTGATAATTATTTTAATTACATTAAAAAATGATTACCGGGAATTTCAATCCATTTTCATTTTCCAGTAAAATAAGTCGCCCATTAATTCTTGATGGATCAATTGGTGCCTTACTTCATCAAAAAGGATTTACAGAAGATTCATTTTTCTGGTCCACACTGGCAAATGAGAAATATCCTGAAGAAGTTTTAAAGATTCACAAAGAGTATATCAATAGCGGTGCTGATATTATCACAACAAATACATTCAGAACTAATCCAGTTGCATTAAAAATATCAGGTAAAAGATCTTCGGATCGATATGTAAAATATGCAGTAAAACTCGCTAAGGCATCAATCCGAAATAAATCTGTGCTGATTGCTGGATCAAATGCTCCTGCCGAAGATTGTTATCAATCACACAGAACATTATCTAAAAAGGAAATCGGGCAGAATCATAGATTACATATAAACCAGTTGATGGATAACCGCTGTGATTTTATACTTAATGAAACTCAAAGTCATTTTGATGAAATAAAAATCATCACTGAATATTGTTACAGACAAAATATTCCTTTTATAATTAGTCTGTTGTTCGATGAAGAGTTGAAAATGTTGGATGGCACAAGGCTGTCTGAAGTAGTCCGTTTCATATTAAATAAAAATCCTTTAGCAGTTGGATTTAATTGCATTACTGAAAACATTCTTATGAAAGCATTACTGAGTATCAAACCTGATTTTAATTGGGGATTTTACCTTAACTGCGGTAAAGGCTATATCACTGAAAATATTTATTCTGATGGATTATCAGTGAAGGAGTACTCTATAGTAGTGAAATCAGCTTTGAAATATTCACCTTCATTCATCGGATCCTGCTGTGGTTCATCACCGGTTTTCACAAAACAGATTAAAAGAGTCATTGATGGATCAGATAAAAGTTAAATCACCTGCTAAAATTAATATCGGTTTGAATATCATACGAAAAAGAGAGGATGGATTTCACGATCTCGAAACAATTTTCTATCCATTGAATCTTTATGATGAAATTACTTTTACAAAATCGGATAGTTTTTCATTTACTTCTAATGATGAACTTTTGAATAAAGAGCCAACAAATCTGATTATAAAAGCAAAAGAAGAACTGGAAAGAATTAGTGGTAAAACCTTAAATGTAAAAATTGAGCTTAAAAAAAATATTCCAATCGGAGCTGGATTAGGTGGAGGCAGTTCAAATGCTGCTATAACGCTTATAGCATTAAATTCATTTCTTAAACCTGAACATGAACATGAATTTCTATCCGAATTCGCCTTAAAACTTGGCTCCGATGTTCCTTATTTTTTGAATCCTGTTCCTGCATTTGCTGAATCGAGAGGAGAATTAATTACACCTGTTAATCTGAAAATTGATAAGCCGATTCTTATTGTTAATCCGGGTATTCACATTTCAACAAAATGGGCATTTGGACTAATTAAGCCTCATCAACTAAAAATAAGTTTGAAAAGTCTGATTGGACGAAAAGAACTATCTATAGATGATATAAAAGGAATTGCAGTAAATGATTTTGAAGAAATTGCGTTTGAAGAATATCCTATAATAAAAAAAATAAAAGATTCAATGATCGAATCCGGCGCCTTGATTTCAATGATGACCGGTACGGGTTCTACAGTATTTGGAATATTTGATAGTATAAAAGAAGTTGAAGAAGCTGCTCAAAAATTTCCCTCACCTTATTTCAATTATATTGATGCAGGATAATTATTTTACTAAATCATCACTCCTGAAACATATTGCAGTGTGTGTTACATTTAAAGGAATAAATAAAAAAAAGGATAGCCGATATACTCAACTATCCTTCATTCAAATAATGAATAAAAAATCTACCCGTTAATTTTCTCTCTAAGTTTAAGTCTGTTTACAGCACGTGCTAATGCGAGTTCGGCTCGTTTTACATCTAAATTTTTATCTGATATTCGCCCGGCAAGCCTTCTTTCAGCCCTTTGTTTAGCGCTCATTGCCCGTTCTACGTCAATGTCTTCAATTCTTTCAATTGAGTCAGCTAACAGCAGAACTTTATTTTTATTTACCTCTATTGTTCCACCGCCCGCTGCAAAGATTTGTGTTGTTCCATCAGGAAGTTCAACCTTTACCTTTCCGACTTCAAGCGAACTAACAATAGGAGCATGATTTTTTAATACCTGGAAACTGCCTTTTGAACCGGGAACTGTTATGGAAGTTATATCTCCCTTAAATTCAGATTTGGAAGGTGTTACTATTTCAAGATATAGTCCTGACATTACGCCATGCCTTTAGCTTTTTCAACTACATCCTCAATTGAACCGCAGTACATAAATGCGGCTTCCGGCAGATCATCGTATTTACCGTCTATAATTCCTTTGAAGCTGCGAATAGTATCTTCAAGCTTAACATATTTTCCGGCATAACCTGTAAACTGTTCAGCAACATGGAAGGGCTGGCTGAAAAATCTTTGCATTCTTCGTGCTCTTCTCACAACTACCTTATCTTCATCTGATAACTCATCCATACCAAGAATGTTAATAATATCCTGAAGATCTTTATAGTGCTGAAGTATTTCTTTACACTGTTTTGCAACATCGTAATGTTCCTGACCAAGTATTCCCGGTTCCATAATTCTTGAAGTTGAATCAAGCGGATCAACTGCAGGATAAATACCAAGTTCCGAAATTTGTCTGCTTAACACAGTTGTAGCATCAAGGTGAGCGAAAGCTGCTGCCGGAGCCGGATCGGTTAAGTCATCCGCGGGAACATATATTGCCTGCACAGAAGTGATGGAGCCCTTATCTGTTGAAGTAATCCGTTCCTGTAATGCACCCATTTCTGTAGCAAGGTTCGGCTGGTAGCCAACTGCGGAAGGCATTCTGCCTAAGAGAGCAGATACTTCTGACCCTGCCTGAGTAAAACGGAAAATGTTATCAATAAATAAAAGTACATCTCTTCCCTCTTCATCACGGAAATATTCGGCAATAGTTAAACCTGTAAGAGCTACTCTTAAACGTGCTCCCGGTGGTTCATTCATCTGCCCGAATACGAGTGCCGTTTTATCAATAACACCGGATTCTTTCATTTCCAGCCAGAGATCGTTTCCTTCTCTTGTTCTTTCACCAACTCCAGCAAACACGGAATAACCGCCATGCTGTTTAGCGATGTTGTTAATCAATTCCTGTATAATAACTGTTTTTCCTACACCTGCACCACCGAACAATCCGGTTTTTCCACCGCGGCTGTATGGTTCCATCAGGTCAATGACTTTAATTCCCGTTTCAAACATTTCCTGCTGGGTAGAAAGATTCTTAAAGAGCGGGGCAGGTCTGTGTATGGGATATTTCAGATCGGCTTTAATTTCACCTAAACCGTCAATTCCTTGCCCAACTACATTAATCAATCTGCCAAGTGTAGATGGACCGACAGGAATTGAAATAGGTTTACCGGTATCAAAGGCATCCATACCTCTTACAAGACCGTCTGTTGAATCCATTGCCACTGCCCGAACCCTATCCTCACCGAGATGCTGTTGAACTTCACAAATCAAATCCTCCTTAACACCTTCCACAGATGTTCTCGGAATTCTTAATGCATTATAAATTTCAGGCAACTGACCTTCTTCAAATTCAATATCAACAACAGGTCCGATTATCTGGATTATATTACCTTTTTTTTCGCTCATTTTTTTTCCTAATAATTTGAAAAGAGAAGGACAAAATTACGTATTGAACCCTTTTTATACAAATA
>JAWOIK010000308.1:0-3330 GCA_046484705.1 Ignavibacteriaceae bacterium
AAATGAAAAACATAGTTACTTTATTAATTGGACTCACTTTGACTACTTGCATAACTGGTCAAAAAAGTGAACCGGAATTGAATGGAAAAGATTTAAAATTAAAATATGAATTGAATAATAAACAAAGTCTTTTCCCAAGCGACAATATTGATTTTTATTTTGGATATCTAATAATTGATGTACCAGATTCAGTAACATATGTTGATATCGCGGAATCAATTAAAATAATTGGACTGAAAGAGAATTTGATTTCCGCAAAGATATTTACTTCAAAGACAGGATATCTAATGGAAATAGATTCAATTAATAGAAATTATTCAGAATACTTTGACTCCTATTTGGGATATTATGACTTGACAACTAAAGGAACAAAGTGGAAGTATTTATTTGATTTAAAGGACATACAATTTAAAGAGAATTTGCCGATTAAAATAAAGATTAAATAAACCACGACGCCACAACACGGGGTGTACAAAATGCTGGTTTCTAGTGGATTAGGTTTCTTAGTCGTTTCAATCTATCTTTATCTTTTGGGATGATGACGATGTTTCAAACTCCAGCACTTTATACACCCCCAGCCGTTGTGGCCAAGCTTAGAAGAACCAAAACCAAAATGATGAACAAGATTAATTTAATAGTTTTATGTGTCTTATTTATTTTAGGCTCTTGCGTGAGTAGAGAGCCTAACGAAGTTGAAACTATTGAGATCGTTGACCTTGAAGAAGAAGTGATAAAAACACCAATTAATATTTTGACACTGCAGAATGAACTGGATAAATTTATAGATTATGATGATAGTTTAAAAAATGCTCGCGAGACACATTTTGGTTCTGTATCTTTTTGGATAGTTTTTAATAAAATTGGAGATGATTGTTATGTTTCAATTATTGACCATATTGGATTTTATGATAGTAGGATTATGGTTGGCTACTTTTTACATAGAGAAAAATATGTTAGTGTTTATGGAAATCTAATCGCTTGCGGAGAAGCATTTATTGATAAAGAAAAGCTATCGACGGGTAAAATTCATTATATAATTGATTTTGCGGGTGATAATGAAGGGGATAGAGCACCATTTCCCTATCAGGATTTTGGCTACGAATATTTAATTAAAGGTGACAGCCTTATCCTTGTAAAAACAGGAAGGGTTTCAAGAGTGCCAACACAACCGAGAGATGAAGAAATTCTTAATTTTGAATGAAATATAGCCAGGCCACAACATGGTATAGCCCCAATGCCTGCTGCTATCGCGGTCTAAAGCGATGAGATAATTTACGGCACTGTGGCTTCTATGTTGAAAACCAAATAAAATTGCTAAAATTTCTTTGTTTCAGTTCTTTTTCTTTTCTAATTGCCCGCAACAGTTCAATACAAGGTTCTGTCAAGGCCGGAGCGAAGCGGAGTTTATTTAGCCTTGACGGGTTCTTGGATTGAACTACCTTGCATTAGAAAAGGAAATAGAGCGACTTAAACCCTTCCTTTTTCACCTCATTCTTCAATACCTCTTCAATCAATCTTCTATCAGCGGTCGTTACATTGCCGCAATGTGTTTTTCATTTTAAAGAGGAAGGGGACGTAACCTATACGTAGCAGTCTTTCCTGGATACCAGTTGCTGCAATCACAGTATTCCGTTTGGTCCCCTGTCCAATTTTTCAAGGTCTTGAAGGTTCATTATCGGTTCACTCGACAACCCCTAAACTGTAAGGTTGCCGGTTTAAAAGCACAAAGCGCATACGGCTTAGAAGCTTCCTGGCAATGCGGATGATGGCTTTGTTTTTGTTCATCCTTTTGCTCAGTTCGTTGAATTTCAGCATCATTGCCGGATCTTTGCGAATGGCCTGCCACGATGCTTCTATCAGCATTATCTTCAACTCTTTTCTTCCACGTCTGGTTAATTTGCCAACCTGCATCTTATCGCCCGATCCATACATCCCGGGGACAAGCCCAACATAGTTGCATAAGTCATCCAAGCGTGCAAACCGGCCAATATGGCCAATCTGGGTCAAAAAGGTTATGGCTGTTATTGGGCCAACACCAGGGATGCTCAGCAGTAAACTGTAATTGTCTTTATAGCTACCGGAGAGTGACAACTTTCTTATTTGTTTTTCCAATAGCAGAAGTTCTTGCCGCTGGCTTTCACCTATGCGGATATAATTGTCAATTGCCTGTTTTAGGCTCTCATGCTCAACTTCCAGGCTTTTTAACCAGTTGAGATATACCTTTGACCAATGCCTGGTTTGTGCTGAAGTGAAACGCTCAGGGATGGCTATCCCAAACTGGAAGAGCAGCGATTTGATCCTGTTTTTGGTACGTGACACATCTTTGACCTGTCGAAACCGTTGCCGCACCAGGGCCCGGTCGGCTTCAAGCTGCGGATCAGGTATGTTGATGGCTTCAAATTCATTGCTGCGCAATGACCTGGCCAGCTTGCGGCTATCTGCTTTATCGGTTTTCTGTTCTTTCTCCTTTTGGGTGGTGGGAACATCGGCCGGGTGTACCACAATACAATGGACACCTAACTGATTCAGTTTGCGGCATGAATCAAAACCACTAAATCCAGCTTCATAAACAGCATGATAACTGGCCCCGGGAAAGTTCCGGTTTAAATAACCTGCCAACAGCTCTGGGTCAGGGTTTTGGCTATAAGTTTTGTGCTCGTATTGTTCTCCTAAAATCGTCACAGTCCAGTTTTTCTTATGGGAGTCAATTCCAACGTAAAATGATTGTCCTTTAAATGAATCTTTCGTAATTTCGTTTCGCATAAGCTATGTTTTTAGTTTGTAATTAGTTTTGTCGCTAACTAAATTAAAAATTTTAGCTTATGCTTTTTCGTTTTCAAACATAACACCTATACCAGGAACGTTGCCAACAATGGTATTAAAGCGACATACGATAATATGAACAGAATTTTTGCGATACTGATTTTTTTGTTTTGTATTTCCTGTAACGCAGGAAGTGACTATAAGGAGCTTTTTAAGCAGGCAAACATTGAGACCGATAATGAGAACTATGGCGGAGCAATAACTCTGTTGAACAGAGTTGTTAAATTAAGCCCTGACTTTGACAGTGCCTATGCTGAAAGAGCCTACAATTATTATATGCTTGACAATGCAGACAGAGCACTTAGAGACGCAAATAAGGCTCTTGAATTAAACTACAACAATATAACAGCTTATTATTATCGTGCTTTAATTAGCAAATACTTGTTTTCTGACTTTGAGCAGGCAATTAGAGACTATACTCACATAATAAGAACGGGCGACACTCTATTTTATAAAACTGCTTTACAACTCAGGGCTGAAACCTATGCTTTTACGGGAGAGTTATCA
>JAWOIK010000362.1:0-12059 GCA_046484705.1 Ignavibacteriaceae bacterium
TTCGAAAATACCGGTGAACGTGAAGATGATAAAATTGAAATTATAGTTTTATCTGCGTCTTCACTGATTTTCATCGTGATTGTATTTTTTATGAGAATTGAATCTGCACGAGGTTCAGCATCTATTCCGTGATGTTTCGGGTCGACAATTTGAATCTTAGTAGGACTAACCTGGATAATTATTTGATCGATTATTCCATTTAACAATTCCAGAGTTTCAGTTAATGGTGTGAATAAAACTTCATTTATTATTACGGGAGTGTGGGTTAATTGAAATGCTCTTTTTACATTATCAATGCTTGAATATTTAATCACAAATGGAATGTCAGCTGTGAAAGTAATTTTAATTCCATTAACTTCAATCGAGAGTTCACCATAATTGTTGGTCTTTTGTCTATCTAGTTTCATAACAGCTGATAACTCAATCAGGGAGATAAAATCGTATCCATCTTTGATTAATACTGAAACAATATGCGAACTATCGCCATCGGTTATTGTTAATTTTGAAGATTCCTGTGCGTAGCTGATTGAATTAGTAACGGAGATAAAAATCAAAAGAAGTCGGAATAAATATTTCATGGAGTGTGTGAATAATAACAACAAATTTTTCAGCGAAAGATAGTCTATAATATTTTTATATAAAAATAAAAAAGCCTTCTCAAGAAGAAGGCTTATAAAAAATTGATGATTATATGAAAGTTATCTTACGAAGATATACCTTGCACCAAGCTCATCTATCTGTGAGTTTGATCTTACAAAAATATATCTTGCCCCAAGCTCATCTATCTGCGAGTTTGATCTTACAAAAATATATCTTGCACCAAGCTCATCTATCTGCGAGTTTGATCTTACAAAAATATACCTTGCACCAAGTTCCTCGAGCTGCGAGTTTGACCTAACAAAAATATATCTTGCACCAAGCTCATCTATCTGTGAGTTTGATCTTACAAAAATATACCTTGCACCAAGCTCATCTATCTGTGAGTTTGATCTTACAAAAATATACCTTGCACCAAGTTCCTCGAGCTGCGAGTTTGATTTGTTAAGAATCATACCTGAATTTGTAGCTGATTCATTAACCAGATTTGTAGAGTTACTGCTTTCAAATACGGTGGTTTGAGTATTTACACGGTATCTTTGAGCATCTTCCACATTGGTGGATAGCTGTGCCATCGTCGTTGATATAAAAAGAACGCTGACGACAAGAGATGAAAATAGTTTTTGCATAGCACCTACCGCTGAATATTTATTGAAAAATGACACGAATTCAAGTAAAAACTCTATTACTTTCCCCTTGTTTGGGAAAAGATAGTCTAAACCTAGCATTCTTAGCTTAGCAATGTTAATGCCAAGGAGGTATTCTTTTATTTTGATCAAAAAATGTACTTTTTTTTGATAGCAGTAATTTTTACACTTTTGGGTCGGAAAGAAGGGTATAATTGTAAATATTTTTTACAATTTTTTAATGGCTAAATGAATCTATTTACTGCTGTTTAGGAGGCTATCCAATTTAGGTCTGGAAATTCCTAAAAATTTTGCTGCCTGAGACTTATTCCCGCCTACTTTATCCAATACCACCTTCGCATAGTAGATATCCAACTTTTTAAGATCAACTGTTGTGTAGTTTAAATCCATCCTTATAAGTTGTGGAGGAATTTCATCTGATTTCCTTGCAGCTACATTAATTGGTATGGAATTTATAAGATTTGAAAAATCGGCCAGAGTGAGGTTTCCATTTTCTGAAAGCAAAACTGCTCTCTCAATAGCATTTTTTAATTCGCGAATATTTCCGGGCCAGGGATAGTTTTTAAAGAAGCGTGTAACCTCTTTATTTATTTTCTTGACGGATTTATTAAATTCTTTATTAAACTGCTCAATAAAAAAGTTTGCCAAAAGCACAATGTCATCGCCCCGCTCTTTTAGTGGGGGCAGCTCAATGGTGACCACGTTAAGTCTGTGAAATAAATCTCTTCTGAATGATCCATCTTCAACCATATCTTCAAGGTTTTTGTTAGTTGCTGATATGATTCTTGCATTAATAGGTATGTCAACTACTCCACCAACTCTTTTAATCACTTTCTTCTCAATAGCTCGAAGCAGTTTAGATTGAAGGTTTAGGCTCATATCACCAATTTCATCCAGAAATAAAGTGCCGTTTTCAGCTAACTCAAACAGTCCCAATTTTCTATTTCTTGCATTAGTAAAAGCACCAGCTTCGTATCCGAATAATTCAGACTCCAGAAGAGTTTCGGGAATAGCCGTACAAACTATATCGACGAATGGTTCTGTTCTGTTTTTACTATGGTTATGAATTGCTTTTGCAAACAGTCCTTTACCAGACCCGGTTTCACCTAACAATAAAATATTGGAAGTACTTTTTTCAGACACTTTTTTTGCCAAACCAAGGACCTTCGTAAAATTCGATGAACCTCCAATTATTGATTCTATACTGTTTAATTGGAAATCGAGTCCTGAGTGATAATTCTCCGTAGTGATGTATTGATTGTTTTCCACAATCTCCTTCATGCGACTTAAAAATTTTACAACTTCGTAAGGGAAAACAAATATTTCATCAAATCCGGATTTAACTAATGAACTTACCAGAAGTGCATTATTATTTCTTACTACAATTATGATTTTATTTTTTAGATCACGTTTTTTATTAATCACTTCAGAAATAAGTTTTGAATCGAGATTTTCAATTTGCAGTATAATAACCGTATCAGCTTCAGCAATAAAAGTTGTATGATTTGAAAATGTAACAGGTAGGCTATGCAACTTTAATTGTCTCAATGCTGATGTGATAGAGTTTGTTTCCTCTGAATCAGAATAAATTTTAATATTAACTTGCTGTTTTTTCATTGAACATCTACAGGATTGTTAAATATTTTAAGCTGTTCAAAAATTTTTTTCCTTTCGCTGTCATTCAGGTATTTAGTCCTGATATCCGATTTCTTAATATTATCTGCTATATAATTTAATAATTCCGCAGCATAAAAAAGCGGTTTTTTAGCTTTGTTTACATATCCTCTTTCAATATATGATTCTGATATTGCAGCCAAAACTTGCCATGTAAGCTCTGTTATACTTTCATTTTCTATCAAAGAAAGTGCTTTTTCAAAATGTTCTAATGGAGGTGAGAGTCTTTCAGCATTGATATCCAATGATATTTTTCCAAGAAAGTATTCTTTATAGGCTTTCATTAAATAATTGGTATTCCAGCTTTCCATTATAACATTGCTATGCATAAAGTCTAAAATTAAATATTTATCAACTTCCTTTCTGTGAACAAAATAATTGATCAAGATTATTAAAAAATCGATAAAAAGTCTATTTTCACCCGCTTTTAATAATCCAGCTAGAATCTGAGAGGCTTGAGCAATATCTATGTCAACATCATTAGTAAAATCTTTAAATAGCTTCATTATTTCTAATATCATTGAATATTTTGATGAAAGCCCTTTTTCTGCTATACATAGTTCATATTCATTAATTATTTTATCTAACATTTCTTCATCTTTTAGATGGTAATACAGTTTACCTAAATCAAAGAGGGCATTAGCTAATTCTTCAAAGTTATTAAGTTTTCTAAAAATTTCTGTAACGGTAGTTAGACATTCGTAAGCTTTTTGGTATTCACAAATGTTTAGATATATTTCACCAAGATTAGTTAGTACTACTGCTCTATAATTCTCGTTTCCTAAACTTGAAAATATTTGTTCAGAACGCAGAACTAATTTTATAGATCTGTCAAAGCTTAGCTTGTGCCTAAAATATATACTATAATTCATAAGTATTATCGCTTCCTGCTCCAAATTGCCTATGGATTCATTAATCCTTAATGCATTATCCCAATGGGTCTCAGATTTTTCATCATTGCCGAGCATATCATAAATATTGCCCAGGTTTACTTCAACACCGGCTATACGTCTTGGTAATTTGGCTTTCTGATACATTTCAAGTGCACGTTCGAAATTATTAATAGCTGCAGGCAGATCTTCCTCAGCGTAAACTTTTATCATACCAATAAGATTATAACACTTTCCCTTTTCTTCATAGGGTGTATCATCACTAAAGAGCAGAGTATTGGCAATTTCTTCGGCCAGCTTGTAATTATTCTTTTCAAATTCTGCGTACGCAATTTCAACCAATATTTTTTTTCTAAATATGACTTCAGCCACTGAATTTAACAGGTCATTTAATGTTTTAATTCCTTCATCCAGCTTTCTGACTGAAATGAGTGAACTGCCTTTAATAAATAATAATTCATTCCGGGAATTCTCATCTATTTCATCCAAATCTACTTTTGAAATCAATTCCAATACAGAATTAAAATCACTTATTTTAAATAAGGTTTTTACTAATTCTATATGAAGACTCGTTCTGATGTCATCTTTAATATCCAGTATCAACAAGTCTTCTATTAATTTCTTTTTATAACTATATGCTGAGAGATTTTCGGCTTTTCTAATCTCTTTGCTTATGAGTTCAATAACTTTAAGAATTTCACCAGCCAGTTCATACTGTCTTGCATGTTCAATTATATTAAAGTCGGGTAAAATCCTTTTTATTAAACTTGCTATAATTAGGTGATACTTTTTTTTCTCTTTAATTGTACTGTAAATATATCTTTTGAAGCTATCTGAAATGATGTTAGGTGAATTGCTTAGACTAAGAGAGTTAATAATATTTTTAGTCTGAAGTATTGAAAGTATTGATTCAATTTCTTTCCTGGATTTATTAAGAATTGATACTAAAACAATCTGTTCAACAGAAATATTAAACGCAGATATTAATTGAGCTACTTTTAATTCCTCTTCTGTAAGATTGCTTAACCTAAGTCTGTAAATTTCTTCATTTGAACCGCTAAGAGATTTTTCAATTTCATTTTCATAGACAAAGGTTACCTCGTCGGATTCATATCGCATCACTCCGAGGATAAGTATATCCTTTATAAACTGTACAAAACTCCCGGGTAAAAGATCTGAATACTGAAGAATTACATTTTTTAATTTCTGTTTGGGAAATGCAGAATAATATCCCATGTCCAGGTATTCCGACAATTGCTTGTCAGTAAATGGCGTTAAGTGTATATCCCTTACATTAAAAATATTCCTCGTCGCATAATCAAATTCCGATGATTCCGCAATAATAATCTTAACTTTATTTACCTGGAGTATGGGAAATAATTCATTTATTGTTTCCTTGGCAAACTCGTCATACAAATTGTAATCATCTATTAAAAGGAGTAACTGATTATTAGTAGTTAATCTTGTTAATAAAGACCTGAAAGTTGAAGCGATCTCGAAGTCAGTGGATTCGAACAACCGGATTACATCATCTTTATCATCCTGCGATATATTTGAGAAAATAATCTCATTAAACAGTAACTTGTGCAAAAAAAACCTGATTAGTTCCGCACCTGTTTTGCGTCTAGTATTTTCGATATAAACTGATGAGGGATATATTGATTGCAATTCAGAGAGTACCTGTGATTTTCCGGCTCCACTGAACCCTCTTAAAGAAAATATCTCATTGCTTTTGCTGTCATTTAAATATGTCCGAACTATGTTCAGCGTATCCTGCCTTCCGCATAATATCCTGGCAGGAAGAAAATCTTTTGTAAGTTCAATGTTAATTTCTAACCCTAATTCAGTAAGAACCTGTAGTGCATTTGAAAATCGTTGTTGGGGATTTTTATTTAACAATTTTTTAACAACATTTACCAGATTTTCAGAATAACCCGAAGCCGGATAACTGAATTCACTTTCTATATGCGCTTTATAAGCATCAAGTTCTGTTTCATAGTTAAACGGAAGTTTACCGTAGATTATCTTGTAAAGTATTATTCCAAGCGAATAGAAATCAACTGTATGGTCATGATTTTCTTTTTTTAATAATTCGGGAGCAATGTATTCTGCTGTTCCACGAATTTTATGCTCATCACCTGATAAGATATAACGGGTAAATCCCAGATCTATTATCTTGAGAAAGTGATTATTGCCACTTTTTGAGATTAGTATATTCTGCGGTTTTAAATCATAGTATATATAATTGGATTGATGCAAATAATAAAGCACAGAGCATATTTGCCTTATTATATCTATAAGAATCACTTCATCACTAATATCGTCATAATTAGATAATTCAATTGCATCAAGTTGTTCTATCGTTATATAGTAGCAGCCTGTTTCAATTTCATCTGTATCATCCTCATCTATTGTCAGAATATTACCGATATCATATGCTTTTATTATGCTCGGATGATCCAGTTTTCTAAGTGTAAAGTACTCATATCTGAATGCATCTATTTCTTCCTGGTGAACATTTTTAGGAAGAATCTTCATTGCAATTTCTTTTTCAGGAAATTCTGTATCAACTACACTAAATACTTTACTTCTTCCTTCACCAAGTTTATTCTTAACTATAAATCTTTTATTAATCATATTTAACTCTGGGGTTATAGAAAACTTTTATTTTTTTGCCTAAATCATTTATAGTAAGTAACGTGATTATCAATAAAAGTCCGGGTAATATTATCATCCACCAGGATCTTGAAATGTAATCCTGCCCCGATTGGATCATTGAACCTATAGAAGGGTATTCATTCCCAAGTCCCAGTCCAAGATAACTTAATGCAGACTCAGCAAGCACAACATTTCCGAACTGAAATATTACATTTACAATTACTGGTGCTAATATAATTGGGAATACCTCTTTTTTCATCAGCATAAATGTTGAAACTCCAAGCAGAGTTGCAGAGATAAAATAATCTTTCTTCCTTATTAAACTTACTTCTGTTTTAACTAATTTAAATAAGCTCATCCATCCTGATAAACCTAAAACAACTACTACTGAAATGATATTATTGCCGAATAATGCAATAATAAATATTATTAAAAATATTACAGGAAATGCAAGAAACAAGTCCGTTAGTCTGTTTAGTACCAAATCTATCCAGCCTGATTTGAAACCGGCAAAAAACCCAAAAGACATCCCCAGAATGAATGAAAATATTACCGAACAGAATCCGATGAATAACGATAATCTTGCTCCATAGATTAGTCTTGTTAATATATCACGGCCATATTCATCTGTTCCAAAAATAAAAATTCTTGTTGTAGAATATTTGTCGTTCTTTTTTTCAACTTGTTCAGTTAAAACAGATTCAGTATATCCTGACTGATGATAACTTATTTTACCAGCACTTACGAAAGCAGAATCACAAAATATTACTCTATCATCAAATGGTTGTTGTATAATTTGCTTTTTAATCACACTAAATTTGTCTTCTCTTGCATAACTGTAAGCATCATCGTCTAGTAATCTTATTTCTTCAACACTGCTAAAAGGGGGCAGAAGTTTTGTTACAGCTATATCGCTGTAAAAATCCGGATTCCTTTCCGTAATCAATGGTGTAAACAGAAAAGCATATAAAAGTATTATAAACAAAAATGCCGAAATGAAAATCTTATTATTGATCACTGATTCTTTGTTCTTCCTTATAATCAAAATTGCAAAAGGCAATAGAATAAAAACGACTGCACCAAATAAATGATCAGCTAACTGCAAATTGAAATAGGATACTGCCAGGTTAAAATCTGTAACGATCAATCGAATAAAAGCTCCAAGTAAGACTAATAATTCGTAAAGTCTCTCATAACTTAATAAAAGAATTATGACCCACAGGCTTAAAATACAATGCCATATTTTAAAATTTAATTTCATCAACTGAGCAAATCCCTTAAGAGTCGTTTATCAATTTTAATTTTAATTAAATCGGTAATAAGGTTTGAAATGATCATCAGAGCAGCAGACGCGAAAGTGCATCCGATTACAAGCGGATAATCTCTTTCGAATATTGCAGAAATTGTTAATCTTCCCATTCCCGGCAATCCAAAGATAACTTCTGTTATCAGGGCCCCACTGAATAATATCCCCAACTCAATCCCTGCTATCGAAAGGAATGGTCCAAGAGTATTTGGAAGAATGTGTTTCTGTAGAATTGTTTTTTCGTCATATCCCATCGATCTTAAATTCATTACAAAATTATGATTATATAAATCATTCAGATTATCTCTCAGGTACCGGTAAAACACTGCGATTCCACCAGCAGTTAATGTTATCAAAGGTAAAAGGAGATGTGACGCATAATCAAGCAATCTACTGAAGAATGATAAGTCTGAATTATCGAGAGATTTTACACCGGATGTTGGTAATAAATTTAACTGAACTGAAAAGATAAGCACAAGAAATAAACCTATAACAAATGAAGGCGTTGCAAATATAAAAAGACTCAGTTTATCGGTAAGCTTATCTAAAATACCATTTGGGTTTTTTAAAGTTGTAATAGCAAGCCAAAAACTGATTACTGTTTGCATAATGAATGCTAGTAGAGTCAGAAGAATGGTAAATGAAAGATATTCATACAAAACAGTTGAAACCGGTGAACGATAAGTATATGATATGCCAAAATTTCCGGTGGATAAATTTTTTATAAATGAAACATATTGTTCGAAATTTGATTTGTTCAGATTGAATGATTTATTTATTTCTTCTGCTAATTGCGGACTGAACCCGGGAGAAAGGTATTTTTGTGATGGATTTCCAGGTGCAATTCTTATTAAAAAAAATACAAATGAAATAACAAGAAAGAGCACTACAATTGAAGTAAGAATTCTGTTTATTATTGCTCTGCTAATAAATTTATTCATTTAACTTCAGTTTAATTTCCAATCCCACACATGTTGTATTGCACCGAGAGGATTAATTTCAAATGATTTTACTTTACTGTTGATTGCAACAATGTTGTCAATCCAGTAAAGAAAGGTTACCGGCTGATCTTTATAAATTATTTTTTGAAATGCTTTTTGTAAGATTGAATCCTGTTCGGGAGAATTAAAGTGATCAAGTTTTTCAATGATCTCATCCAGTTCCCTATTCCGGTAGCTCATAAAGTTAAACGGTGCTGCATCTAAATCGGAAGACCAGATCATTTTGTGTTCAAGAGGAATTTGAATATAATAAGCAGCAATCCACGCATCCATATTTTTATTAAACAGATTGTCAATCAGTTTATTCAATTCGATGGTTTCTAATTTAACTTCAATACCAACGGCTCTCAAATTATTCTTAATTATAGTTGAAGCATACTGTCGAATCGGGTTGCCGCCCGGAATATAAAGTGTGAATGAAAATTCAATTCCGTTTTTATCAACGATTCCGTTTTTATTATTATCTATCCAGCCTTCACTAATTAATAATTCTCTTGCTATTCGAGGGTCATAATTAATAGGCTTAAGCTCATTATCAAAATATCTTACAAATATTTCTGATACAGGAGTAACTGCTGGCTGACCAAAATTATTTAAAAATGTTTTTAATATTTCTTCACGGTTAATTGCATATGACAACGCTTTCCTCACATTTGATGACGCAAAGAATTTATTATCTTCAAAGTTGCCGGTACTTGAAAATATTTCCGGATCAATATGGTTCCAACCAACAAAATCATATTCCCTTCCGCTTACAGGTACAATAATTATATTACCTGTGTTCTTCAATTCTTCAACATCATCGGGTTTAAGTTGTTCAGCAAAATCAATTTCACCTTTTTTTAATTGCGTAAGTCGTGAATTGTAATCCGGAATTACTTTAAAGACTAATTCCGGTATTATATCATTCGAATAAAGAAAAGAAGTAGTATCCGCTTCAAGAACAATCATCTGATTTCTTTCCCACTTCTTCAATTTATATGCTCCACAGGTCACCGGATTAAAATTAACTTCAGAAGTTGGAATTTCATTGTATTGATATTCATTAAATACATGCCTGGGTATTATTGGCAGAACCACATCAACAAGTTTAATATTCTTACCCGGAATAAAATTAATTTTAATCGTGAACGAATCTATAACCTCGATTGTTTTCTCCATATCAATGCTGAAATCCTCATTCAGGTATAACTTTTCAAAAGATCCGTAAAATTTGCTTTGCACTTCGGGGTTAGAATAAAGAGCATATGAATATTCAACATCATTCGCCGTTAATTGTTCACCGTCACTCCATTTTACATCTTTTCTCAAATAAAATGTTACAGAGGTTGAATCAGTTGACCATTGCCAGGATTCAGCCAGGAACGGCTCAGTATAAATATCGCCTTCATGTTCATTCCATTTAACCTTTACAAGACTTAGGAATAACAGATCATTAATACTTCCTTCATCAACACTAAATGCATAAAGCGGGTTAATTGTTTTTATATCTGCTGATATCCCGAATACAATTCTTTGCGGTTTGGAAGGTTCATCCTTTTGGCATGAGACAATAATGAGAAGAAGAGAGAAAAAGATTAGGATAATAAGTTTAACGTTTTTCATAGCAATAAAATAAAACGTAATAATTGTTATTTTAATTTATTATTTTGCCCAACAATAACAAAAAACTTTTCTGATGCTCAAAGTATGTATTGAAAATATTTCAGTTTGTGTTGATGGCATAATCAGGGAACTGCTTTCCGATATTTCTTTTTCTGTTCATAACAATTCTGTCTATACAATCGTCGGGAAAAACGGAAGCGGAAAATCTACTTTAATAAAATCCTTGGCCGGATTGCTTGATAAAAGATTTTACAGGATAAAAGGTATAGTTGAGTGGAAAAATGTAAACCTGTTAACCCTCGAATTAAAAGATCTGATTAATATCCGCAGAAAAGAATTACGATTAGTTTTACAGGACTCCTTAAACAGCCTTGATCCACTTAAAAAAGTAAAATATTACTTTGATAATACGGACTATAAGAAGGATGAGTTAGAAAGACTATTAATTGAGTTTCAACTGCCTGACTATAATTCAATATCAGAAAAGCATTCATATGAATTGAGCGGGGGGATGCTGCAAAGACTGAATTTTGTATTAACATTGGCTGCTGAACCACAATTTATAATATTTGATGAACCGAATTCAGCAATTGATTCGTTTAATACACTTTTATCATTAAAGGCGATTAAAAAATTTATAAGCAAGCAGAATAATTCTGTATTAATAGTAACCCAGGATATTCTGTTCGCACAAAAAGTCAGTGATAAAATCGCATTATTAGCTGAAGGAACCTTAACTGAATTTGTTGACACCGATCAATTTTTTAATTCCGATGATCCTCGTTTTTCATCATTACTTAATAGTTATAATGTTTTGAACAAATGAGAACTATTCTTAAATCAGAAGACATATGTATTGATGTTCCTGTAGATTCAGTTTTCAGTAAAAATGATGCTGTCAGTATCCTGAAAAACATTTCATTTGAATTGTATGAAAATGAAATAGTTGGGATTACAGGTGAATCAGGAAGCGGGAAAACAACTCTGGCAAAGTTATTAACAGGTGTTATTCCTCCCACTACTGGAAAACTAGAATTTAATTTTAAAAATGATTGGTCCGGAAGAAGGACAAAACCTGTGCAGATATTATTTCAGAACAGCGGTGAAATTTTAAATCCAGTCCGAAAAGTCGGTGAAATGATTGAGGAAGCATTAAAAATCAAATTTAATTACCCGGAAAAATCAGACGAGTTTATGATAGCTTCATTGAAACTTGTTGGATTGGACGAATCTTTTATTAGCAAAAGGGCTTATGAACTAAGTGGTGGTGAACAGCAGAGAGTAGCCCTTGCAAGAATAATAGCTGTTGAGCCTGAAATATTAGTGCTTGATGAACCTTTCTCGGCACAGGATGTTGAATCACAACTTAATTTTATAAGATTGATAAAAAAAATATCTGCTGAAAAGAAGATTACACTTATTATAGTCTCGCACGATTTGAATATATTGAAATCATTATGTAACAGGATAATGATTCTATCAAATGGCAAAATTGTTGAGATTGGGGAACCGTCGAAAATATTTTCCAAACCAGAATCGGATTTTACTAAACAGCTTATTAAAGCATCTTTGCTGGAGATGGATAATTAATTCATACCCGATCAAACAATGCCCAAAACCAACGCAATAAGAATTCTTGAATCCAAAGGAATCTCATTTCAGACATTTGATTATGAGGTAA
>JAWOIK010000013.1:0-8729 GCA_046484705.1 Ignavibacteriaceae bacterium
ATTTTACTATGTTAATGATCAATAATGCGACATCAAATAATTTAAGATTGCTATGGGAACAAAATATAAGGGCAGTGAAAAGGATGAAAAACTGCTTGATACATATATAAGATTTTCAAGAGCAGCAACGTCAATTGAGAATCAGCTTAGCCGTTTTTTAATTGAAAACGGATTAACATTCAGTCAGTTCAGTGTGCTGGAAGTACTGCTGCATTTGGGACCAATGAACCAGAAAGACGTAGCAGTAAAAATTTTTTCCAGCAACAGTAATCTGGTTACAGTAATTGACAACCTTGAAAACACAGGACTGGTTAGAAGGGAACGAAGTGCAAAAGACAGAAGAAACTTCATTGTTCACCTGACAAAAAAGGGAAGGAAAATAATTAATGAACTTTTTCCCAAACACCTTAGGTTAATATCTGAAAGGTTCAGTGTATTGAATGATAAAGAACTTGAAATTCTTGGCAGGCTTAGTAAAAAAATTGGGCTGAATGTTGATGAATAAAAAAGGCGACTCTTATGAATCGCCTTACATACAATTTCAAAAATAGAGAATGTTTATTTCACCAGCAGCATCTTCTTCGTCTGAACAAAACCATCTGTTAATATTGTATAGAAATAAGTTCCGCTTGATAATTTACCAGCATTAAAACTGACATCGTGTTTGCCGGCAGACTTGATTTCATTTACAAGTGTAATTATTTCTGTGCCAAGTACATCATATACTTTCAACTGTACTTTTGAATCAACCGGAAGCTGATAGCTGATTACAGTAGAGGGATTAAACGGATTCGGATAATTCTGAAGCAATGCATACTCCGTTACTCCTATAAAATCAACTTCTATTTCATTTGAGTAATTTATTGATCCATCGAAATCAATTTGTTTAAGTCTGTAAGAATACTTTCCCTGTTCATTCAATTGATCAACAAAAGTGTATCTGGTAAAATCAGTAGTAGTTCCTTTACCATCAACATACCCGACTATTCTCCACTCTGAATTGCTGACTGAAGACTGAGGATTGAAGACTTTTCTTTCAATTTCAAATCCTCTGTTGTTTGTTTCTGAAGCAGTACTCCAGTTTAAAGTTACTTTATCCGAAGAAGTAATTGCCGTGAAAGCAACAAGTTCAACCGGAACAAAATCGTAAACAACAATATTTATGTCATCAACGTACCAGCCGTCTTCCTGAATATTTGTATCTGACCTGAGAAGAAATCTCAGCAGTACCTGCTGCCCCATATACTCGGAAATATCAATTTCTTCTTTAACCCAGGTTAGCTGAGTTCCATCATAAAGCGGCTGACCGTTTGGTTGAAAACTTCCGGTTCCCGGATTTGTATAGTTTCCTTCAAGCGGTATCCATTGACTTCCGCCATTTGTTGAAATTAATATTTGTCCGTAGTCCCAGTCCGTTTCAATAGCCCATTGTGTCCAGAATTCCAGGTAAGCACTCATAGATTCAGGCAGATCAATTGACTGGTTTAAAGTCATAGTTGCAGTTGTATTTGCCGCATAATTTCCACCCGGAGAATCGGTAAAAGACGAAGGAGCAGATTTGAATTTTGCAGTGGTGATATTCCATCCGCCAACACCTGTCCAGTTGGAAACTGTAAAGGCACTGTCATAAAAAACATAATTAAGCGGAGCTACATTAAATGAATAGAATTGTGAAGGTGGTGTGCTTCCGGGAGGATTATATCCTCCTCCGCCCTGCGGTAGTGTAACCACCATATTTGAATTATTATCCTGTGCTGCAAGGTAATATTGAACAGATGTTCCAAGCTGCACACCGGGGATAGTAAATGAATATGTTGTTGATTCAAGTGGAGTGCCTGTCACATTATAAAAATCTGAATAGCCTGAACCGGTATTAAGCCTATAATACAATCTTGGAGCAGATGTTCCTGTTCCGATTGTCAGGCCGGTTACAACTGTTGCCTGTGTTGTAATATCACCGGCAATTCCAGTTGAAGCAATTGGTGTATGATCAATCCTCATATCAAGATTCAGCGCGAGTTTGGCAAGTGTACCGATTGCAAGTTTTGATAACTTCTCAAAATAAGGAACGTTGAAAAATTGAATCTTATCATTTATTGTATGGTAATAAGGATGAAAGTCATTATTGTCTTCGATAAGCAATATTGCTCCATAACCTTTATTCCAGAATGAAGCATGATCGCTGTACGTGCTGCCCGGATTTTTTATTATGGGAATGATTCCCAGGTTATAAACAGTATTAACATCAAGAAGCTCATCTTTAAGTTCTAAAGAATTTGCAACACTCCGGGTATGTATCTCAAACTTGTTGTCGCTGTTGCCGTCATACGCAATCATATCCAGGTTGAGAACACCAAGTATAGAATCACCTGCGGTTTGTGCCTGACCGGCAAAATAGTTGCTGCCAATAAGCCCTTGCTCTTCTTCATCCCACAATGCATACATTATAGTAAATGGAAATGTGTACTGTGATAATAATCTTGCCGCTTCAAGAACGGCAGCCGTTCCGCTTGCATTATCATCCGCCCCTGGCGCTGTTGTTCCGCTTGGCATATCATCGTAATGAGCACAAATAATATAATATTGATTTGGAAAATCTGTACCAGGTTGTACGGCATAAACATTACGACCCGTTGCAGTCCACCACTGATCATATGCCGTTAGACCGTAGTATTCAAGTCTTTCCTTAATATAATCAGCGGCTTTATCGTTGCCGGGTTGATTTTTATTCCTCGATAGGATTGTATAAGGCTGACCATTAATAGTAGTTGCAACATCGCCTGACAATTCTCTTACAAAATTAACAAGAGAATCTATATCAACTGAATTGATCACCTGCTGAACGATAGGATTTTGTGAATATATATTCCCCGTAAGAAGCAGTGAAACAACAAGAAGCTGTAAAAGTTTTTTCATTGAAGGACCCCTGAATATCGGTGATACAAAAATAATTACCGTCTAAACTTAACAAGTTAGTGGATAAAAGACCAGATATTTCCCCGGATATTTTTATAATTCAGAAAACTTTCTGCAAATTTTTATAGATTATAGCACAAACTTGAAACAATATTGTTGAACTCCGCACAAAACTAAATCATGACAACTGAAATACTTATTGTAACATTAATACTTGCATTTGCCCTTTTGTTTTTTATTACTGGCAGAATCAGGGTAGATGTTACTGCATTAATGGTGCTTTGTTTACTGGCAATTACCGGACTGGTTACTCCACAGGAAGCAGTTGCTGCATTTGGAAACCCGGCTGTTGTAACTATCTGGGCAATGTATATTTTAAGTGCTGCGCTTATTAAGACAAGTATTGCAAATATGATAAGCGCAAAAGTGCTGAAGTTTTCCGGAAAAAGTGAAACCGGACTTATAATAGGTATAATGTCTATTGCAGGATTGTTATCTGCTTTTATGAACAATATTGGTGTTGCAGCGTTAATGCTGCCCGTGGTAATGAGTATATCCAGAATCACTAACCACTCACCGTCAAGACTGTTGATCCCAATGGCATTCGGAGTTCTGCTCGGCGGGTTTACAACAATACTAACAACCATTAACCTGCTGGTAAGTGATGCACTAAGAGATAACAACTATGCATCTTTTGGTTTGTTTGATTTTACTCCTGTCGGGATTTTTGTTTTATCAGGCGGAATAATTTTTATGGCTTTTTTTGGAAAAAACTTTCTACCGCGAAAAGATATGGTTAAAGAAACTTTGGGTGCAGGTAAAGACCTGAAGGACCAGTATGAACTTCATGAAAGGATGAACGCATTAAGAGTTCCTTTTAAATCATTTTTGATAGGTAAATCTATCTCCGAAATTAATATAGCAACAGTAACCGGATTAACAGTTGTTGCCATATTAAGAAACAACAGGACAATCCTTGCACCAGAGCCATCTTCAATTCTTTTTGCAAATGATGTTATTGTTATTGAAGGAAGGTTAGATCGGTTGAAAGAATTCCGGGGCTGGCAGAAACTTCAGATTGAAGAAAATAATTTTGCATTACAAAGCCTGATTTCCGAAGAAATAAAATTTGCAGAGATTACGGTGGCAGAAAATTCGTCGTTAACAGATAAGACCTATTACGAAATTAATTTCAGGAAAAAATTCGGAATAAATGTTCTTGCAATTAAGCAAAAAGACATCCTGAAAAGAAGCCAGCTAACATCTCACATTATTAAAAGCGAAGACATACTTTTGATCCGTGGAAAAGAAGAAAACCTGAATCAATTAATTTCATCAGATGATTTTACGGATTTAAAATTAATTAAAAGTGAGGAACTGAATTCAAAATATCATCTTAATGAGTCAATTTTTGTAGTAAGAATTGCTGAGGACTCAACATTAATAGAAAAGACACTTTCTAAAAGCCGTATGGGTGCGGTTTTCGGGCTGCATGTTATTGCGATTCTGAGAGGCACAGAAAAAATTACAATGCCCGGACCGGATGAAATAATTCAAAGCGGCGACAGACTTATAATAAGCTGCAGTAAAAACGATCTTGAATTGCTCAGAGGATTGCAGGAATTAAAAATAGAAAATGAACCTGCAGCGAAAATTGATGATCTTGAATCAGAACAGGTAGGACTGATAGAAATATCGTTGGCGCCGCGTTCAAATGTAGCCGGCAAAACTTTAAGGGAGATTCATTTCAGATCTAAATACGGGCTGCAGGTTATTGCTATCTGGCGTGAAGGTAAAGCGATCCGAACAAATCTTCGAGATGTGGAACTCCGTTTTGGTGATGCCCTGCTGCTGATGGGAAAAAGAGAAAACACTAATACCCTTAAAACCGAAGGGGATTTTATAATCTTAAGCCAGGTAGTTCAGGATATTACAAATAAGAAAAAGGCGCCATTTGCCGGAATTATTATGGCTCTTTTTGTACTTACTGTTTTAACGGGCTGGGTTCCTATTTCAACAGCAGCTTTATCTGCTGTTGTTTTGATGATTGTAACCGGCTGTCTTTCAATTGATGATGCTTACAGATCGATTGACTGGAAAGCGATATTCCTGATTGCCGGTATGATGCCGCTTGGGATTGCAATTCAAAATACAGGTGCCGCTGCTTTGGTTTCAGATCAAATACTTTCACTTTATGGAATTGCAGGGGAGTGGGGAATAATAATTATGCTTTATCTTTTAATTACAGTTGCCGGAGCATTCATTCCAACCTCTGCCTTAGTGGTTTTTATGGCTCCAATATTTATTTCTATTTCACAGCAGCTTGGAATTTCACCTCACGCAATTATGATGGTACTTGCAGTAAGTGCATCAGCCAGTTTTATCAGTCCTGTATCTCACCCGGCAAATGTGCTTGTTATGGGTCCGGGTGGATATAAATTTTCTGATTACACAAAAGTTGGACTGCCTCTTACTATCCTGGTAATGCTAATAGGATTGCTGATGATTTCTGTTTTCTGGCCGCTATAATTATTAAAACGGAAAGAATATCGGGATAAAAATACTGGCTAAAATCCAGAATATAAGATTAAGTGGTGCACCTACTTTCATAAAATCTGAAAACTTATACTGACCGACACCGAATATCATTGTGTTTGTCTGATAACCTACCGGCGTCATAAAACTTGCCGAAGCTGCAAACGTAACTGCCATGAGTAATGGTCTTGCGTCAATGCCGGTTGATTCTGCTACCGCAATAGCAATAGGTGCCAGCAGAACAGCACTTGCATTATTAGACATAATTGAGGTAAATATTGTTGTTATGAGATAAAAGGCTGCTACTATTGCAACCGGACCAAGAGAACCTATCAGCTCAACTGTACCGTTTGCAATCATCAGAGCTGTTCCCGTTTTTTCCATAGCAATTCCCAGGGATAGTATACCACCGAGCAGAAAAATAATATTCCACTCAATTGATTTATAGGTTTCCTCCAGAGAAATACATTTTGTAAACACTAAAAGTATAGATCCGATAATTGCACTTATCATTATCGGCAGAATATTTAAAGTGGCAGTTACAATAACCCCTGCAACGATTAAAAGAGCAGGAATGATTTTCCTTTTCCTGTACTTTGGCAGATCAACACCTGAAACAAGAACAAAATCAGGATCACGTTTTAAATCATCCAGGTTTTCTTTTCTAACTTCAAGTAAAAGTGCATCACCGGCTTTTAATTTTATATTAACAAACTCTGTATGAAATAGCTGTCCCGAGTGTCTTAAAGCTAGTGCATTTGCCCTGTAACGATTTCTGAACTGTGAGGATTTAATAGTTTTTCCAATCAGTCTTGAATTAGGCGCCACAATTGACTCAACAAGAAGAAGGTCTTCTGCCTGAAAATCCTCATCATGCAATTTTATATTTGATTTTAATTTTATTCCAACCCTGTCTTTTAGTTCCTGAATTTTTTTCACATCGCACCTTACACGTAATACATCATTAGCTTCGAATTCCACTTCGGATGTAGGGCGAAGAAGTCGCTTTCCGTTTCTAACTACGTCAAGTATATCTATTTCAAGTTCTTTAACAAGAGGCGATTCAATCAGTTTCTTTCCAACTGACTTTGCTTCAGGAAGCAGTACAATATCAGTAAGATAATTACTCATACTGTATTTCTGTGTAAGATCTGCAGGTTCATCCTTTGTTTTAATCATCCTTACTCCGAAAAAAACCATGTAAATCATACCGGCAGCAAAGAATATTAATCCTAATGTTGTAAATTCAAACATACCGAACGGCTGCTGACCATGCTGAACTGCAATAGAGCTTACTAGTATGTTTGTTGACGTGCCGATTAATGTGCAGACACCTCCGAACATCGAGGCAAATGAAATTGGCATAAGAATTTTTGATGGACTAAGTTTATTCTGAGCCGACAGTGACAGTATGATAGGAATAAAAACAGCTACAACGGGGGTATTGTTTATAAATGCAGATAATACACCGACAACTATCATAGTTGACACAAGCCCGAGCCAAAAATTAAAACGAAACATTTTTGAAGCAATTTCACCAACAAAAATCACAGATCCTGTTTTATTTAATGCAGCACTGATAATAAACATTGCACCGACGGTTATTGTTGCAGTATTGCTGAAACCAGAGATACCTTCCTCCGGGGTGATTATACCAGACAGAAGTAAAACGGCCATAACAATAATTGCGGTAAGGTCAACAGGCAGTTTTTCTGTTGCAAACAATACCGCAGCACCAACTATTACTGCCAGAACAATTACAATTTCTAAAGTCATGTTGTATAATTAAATAATGTTTGTTAACGATTTATAATATAAAAAAAAGTTAGTTCAGTGGGAGAGTAAGAAAATATTATTTTCCTGCTACGATTAGATAATTATTACACTCTTATTTACTGTTTCGGCTGAAAAGTATTCAATTACTAATGTAATGGACTAAACAATGAACAAACGTAAGTAAAATAAATTTTCAAAATGTTTTTTTCAAAATAAGTTTAATAATGGCATAATTGAACTTTTTTATTTAAAATTTAGTTGTATTTTTACGCTAAATTTTTGAGGATCAAAATATGACAACAGCCACAAAATATTTTACGCCGGAAGAAGCAAGGAGAACACTTCCTCTTGTTAAGAAAATTGTAAAAGATATTCTAACCACAACAAAGGAGATGCGTCTGTTGGCAGAAGAGATTGGCGGAAGTCTGGAAGATGATCCGCAGATAAAAAAGATGGCTGGTGAGGTTAACCACTTTTTAGCTGAACTTGAGGAAATTGGCTGTTTCTATAAGGATTCCAATTTTACAGTAGGATTAGTTGATTTTCCTGCAATAATAGATAATAATGAAGTTTTCCTTTGCTGGAGGAGTGATGAAGATGATATTCTTTTTTATCATGAAATTAATACAGGGTATGCCGGCAGAAAACCAATTCCTACAAAATATTTCACACAGAATTAACTTCTATTTCTGCAATTCAAATTCTACGGTAGAGTTTGTCTGCATATCTGAAAATTCATCTTTAATTTTAAAGATCAGCTTATAAGTTCCCACTTCATAATCGGCACCAAGTTCAAACTGGGCATCAAGCCCTATATCCATAATGGGTTCGTTATTAGATGCGTCACGCAGAAATTTAAAAACATTTTCTCTTACTTCGCCACTTGGTTTTTCCAGATCAACCGAATAAAATACAGAAGCGGAATAAATTTTCGTATCGTCATCCCTGTTTTGTTTAAAACCCTTAACCCTAACTGTTGCATTAACTTCCCATAAATCACCAAGGTCAAAAGCAAATGCTTCCGGATTAAATGCTTCCAGATTCAATGGTTCTTCGGATCTGCATCCGAACAAGATAAAAAGAACTAAAGCTGAAAACACAGATAAACTTTTCATTAATACCTCATTGTTAATCAGAATAACGTTATTAAAATATTACTGATGTAATTTATTAAAACCCAAAACTAAATTCTTCTCAATAACTAAATTTATTCAACAAAAAGCATACGGAAGCAGCTTTGTAAAAAGTACAGGTTTGGCTATTTTTGCAACGCACCCATAGCTCAGTTGGTAGAGCATCTGACTCTTAATCAGCAGGTCGCCGGTTCGAACCCGGCTGGGTGCACAAAAGCCTCATTAATAACAATATGAGGTTTTGTCATATTATTTTTTCAGCGGTAACCTATCCGTGAAATACTTTTCTTTTTCTCTCACTATTCCTGCATTCATCTGAACAACAATATTCATTTGCGGCTTTACAATTGTGACATGACACAATGATCT
>JAWOIK010000090.1:0-8722 GCA_046484705.1 Ignavibacteriaceae bacterium
GCTTCTTTAAAAGTTGCCCTTGTAAAATGAATTTTTTCGACGACAACGTCGTTAATAACTTCAAAAGAAAAATCCTCGGAGTTCATCGATATCCTTGATTATTTTTAGTATTATTTAAATTCTTTAACAAATATCATTCCTCTAATAATAACATTTCATAGCCTGGTGATCTTTCAAAATACTTCAATTTAAAGAGTGTAAATGACAATTCTATTATTATATGGTTTAGTTTTAGGTATAAAATCATCCTGTCAAAATCAATTGTGTAAAGAATAATTACTATAGCTAAAAAAAGCTCATCCGTCATTAAGACGGATGAGCCCATTAATAAAAAGGATGACTTTTAAGCGATTACTTTGTCAGCAACATTTTCTTTGTTGAAACAAATTCACCTGCCTGAAGTCTGTAAATGTACGCACCGCTGGCAAGTCCAGAGGCATTAAACTGAACAGCATATTTACCAGCTTCTGTAAATTGATTATTTACAAGGACTGCAACCTGCTCACCTAAAATTGTGAAGACGGTTAAGGTAACATTTGCAGGTGAAGCAATACTGTATTCAATAACAGTTGCAGGGTTAAACGGATTAGGATAGTTCTGTGCTAATTCGAAATTTAATGGCGTGGTAACATCCACTTCCACAGTTTTCGAATAGGCGAATGAACCATCAAAATCTACTTGCTTTAGCCTGTAAGTATAAACGCCGTAAGTTACATTATCATCAATGAAACTATATGACTTTTCATCCGTAGTTGTTCCGGCGCCGGGCACAAACCCGATATTATAAAACTCACCGTTGGAACTACGTTGTATTTCAAAACCATGATTATTTAACTCACTTGCAGTTGTCCAGGTTAAATTCACTTTCCTATTAACTACTGATGCTGTAAATGAAGTAAGTTCAACCGGAATTGTTCCCGGAGGTAATATATCGGTTGCATAGTATCTTGGCAGTATTTGATAACCATCGTTATATACAGTTACCCCGCTTGAAAATTGTGAACCAAGACCTAGAAGATCCACCGGCCAGGTTGGTTCCGGGTTATCATCAAGATCAGTATCAGAATCGATTCTGTAGTCGACAGTGTCAGTTCCATCACTTACCTGAAGTGTGGCACTTCCACCAGGAGCTGGCCATGTTCCACCAACTTTATTTAATGCAACGAATCCTACTAATGTGCCCTCATAAGCTTCCGGGTCTGCTTTGTATGCAGCTAAAGTAAGGACAACGGGTCCTGGAACAGGATTGCCGCTGCTGAGAATTGTGATATCAGCAGCACTCGCTGGTTGAATCTGAGTCAATCCTCTAAAATGACCAATTTCACCTGTAATTCTAACAGCATCTCCAAGATTCAGAACGGGACTTGTTGTTCCGAAAAGAATTTCGGTTATTCCGGCTGTACCATCCCAAATATAATATGAATGATTCACCGTCTGATAATTAGGTGAATTAACAACACCTTCAATTGTTACTATCTGACCTAATCTGTCCGGAATCAAATCGCCATTCAGATCTTCTCTGGCTTGAGCAATGGTAATTACACCAAGTGGTACAGAGCCTTCATCAGCACCCATATACGGGAACTGGGCATCTCTGGTATCGCCGTCAATATCTGTAGTAATTCCCGCAACCGGTGTTCCCGCAAGATCGAAATCACCAAGAGAGGATCCGGTTAAATGTAAATCATTTGCTGCAACAAAAAATACTTCTTTAGAAACAGAATTTGCATCCTGACCTGAAGCTGTTTGCCAATCCAAGATTGTAGGAGTTGGAGCATTATTCCAATAACCTACATTATTCATAGGAACGGGATAGAAATTATTATAGTTTGAAGTTACTGTTCCATTTAAACCTTCCCTGTAAATACAGAATGCTTCAAAATCTGTCTCAGCACAGAACACAATGTTATTCAAGAGATTATTTGTACCTTCGGTTAGATAGATGCCATAATACGTAACAGTCCCGGTTCCGGTTACAGGAAGATTATCCATATAAATTGAATTGTAGGATAAATTCAGCACAGCAGATGGGGAAGAGTTTTTAATACCCCGGACAAAAGCATCAGGGCTTGGGGCAGTCAAATCGAATCCATATATCATGTTATTATAAATATTATATGTACCGAATGATTCTATGCTCATAGCAGTATTTCCAACAGTCGCACCACTAGTCATTGATGAAACTTTAGATATAATATTATTATAAATGTTTACAACGGAATTTGTATCAACATCAACCGCATAAATAGCTTCGTTTGAAACATTACCAGCAATATCCTGATTAAGAATTATTTCATTTCCGATTAAATCATGACTTCCTGCCCTGTAGAGAGCAATGCCTCTTCTTTTACCTTCAATAACATTATTAACCAGAGTAATATCATAAGGGTAATCCAATGGCAGGGGTGTTCCTGACTGGTAAGTAACATAACCTTGAGAATTAAGAGCAACACCCTCAAAGTTAGAACTTAGATGGTTATTTTCTATAAGAATGTTATTTGGAACCCAGTTAATACCCAAATAATTTCTGGATCTTACCTGAACAGCACCCAGAAAAAGATTTCCTGAAGTACTGCCGAGTCCGGCAGCTTTGTAGTAAATATTGGTGTTCTTAATAATAAGATTAGAAACATCACCAACAATAGTCATTGGAAAACCATTTCTATGCGAAGTGGTTTCGTTCTGAATTGTTAAATCTCTGGTAGTTCCTCCAACGGTGTTGGAACCATCAATTACAATATTTTTAGTAGTTCGCATATCATCCCAGGCTATATTACCTTCGCTTGGTAAGCCAATAACCAATGCTCCGGATGGACCTGAGGTGCCATCAAGAGGATAAGCAAGGGTAATGACAGGCTGAACTCCTGTGTAGGGTTTAAAGGTTACAGTATATGGTTCCGGGTTTATTGCTAAGCCTAATCCATAACCAACTGCAGGCGTAAATGATTCAAAGATGTCACTAGTAATATAAAAATTACAGTCTGCTGTAAATGACGAACTGTTTAATACATCAAAAGCTTCTCTAAGATCAACAAAATCCGGATCAGTTCCGCCCGGACCTGTACCAGCAGCACCTATATAATAATCACCTGCCAGTTGAGGTCTTAAATCTATCTGGTATGCGCCAAAGCCATTGTTTGTACTTAGAACATATACATTGAACAGATAATCATTAATTTGTTGTGTTGAAATATCACCCAGACCTCCGGAAGAATTTGTTCCCAGCGTGGAGGTATTTGCAAATAATGATGCTGTAGCAGGATCCCCACCGGGAAGCATTATGACTCTGGCTTGCTCAAAGCCGGTTCCTAATGCATTAGCTACAATATATTCATTCCCTGAAAGTGTATTTAAAAACCTTGAAGCACTTCCTCCAACCGCCAGAACACCGGTCGGAATTGTACCTACCTGGGTTCCGGTGGAGGTGAATTTCTGAGCATTTGCTCCATGTGCATTAAATATGAAATCTCCGTTAGGATATGGACCAACTGCTGCACTTGAAAATGTTACTAATGCTCCGATGTTTACGGTCTGTGGAGTAAAAGTCACACCATTATCAGTTGTTGTGAACTTTAGTACTTCGCCATCTGCAGTTGCGGATGGAGCCCAAATAATAATAGAGTTGTCTGAAGTGGAACCCGTTACAGTTATTTTGTCACCAAGTCTTTTACCGGCAGCGTCAAAATCAATTACTGCAGCAGGAGCCGAAGCTTCAGTATCATATTTGTATACTTTAAAGAATCCTCCGACAGCAAGGTTACAGACAAATATTTTTCCATCGGTAGAAACCTCTACATCATTAATCACAAGAGTGCCGCCTGATAATCCGGTTGTATCTAATGTACCAACGGAATCACCTGTAATTGCATTGTAGATAAATATTTGTTTTCCTCCAAAATCACCATGCCTGTTTACAACATACATTCTATGATCAGCACCAACCTGACCATATGATAATCCTCTGACAACACTTCCAGTATTCCAAACAGGGTTAGTACTTGTGGCAGCGGATTTCTCCCAAAGGGTGGTAACCTGTGAATAGCTTGTACTCACAGCAATGATTAAAAAGACAATTAAGTATAGCATTTTTTTCATGAGAACCTCTTTATTGAAAATTAATTAGTTGAACTGAATTATAACGGAAGGTTAATTTCACAAGTTTTTTGCAAGCTGTATTCATTATTAAAATTTTTTCCTATTGAGTGTTTATAACTTAAATAATTTCCGGTAACAAATCCATGTTTATAGTTAAATATGTCAAATTATTTTTATTACAGTAACATCAACTTAAGATTTTAGCTGAATGATACAGATATAAAGCCACTTTGTCCATTATTTTAATTATTTTCAACAAAAAAGGCTCATCTGCAAAGTACCTGCAAATGAGCCTTTTTGAGTTTTTTATAAATTATGTATTTATCTGAGTAGAAGCATCTTCTTTGTTTCAATAAAATCGTTAGCATGAATACGGTATAAATACACGCCGCTTGAAACAGAATTTCCTGAAATGTTCTTACCATTCCATATTACAGTATGTTGACCTGCAGTTTGGATTTCACCATCAACCAAACTTTTAATTTTTCTGCCAAGAATATCAAATACTTCTAATGTTACATTGCTTTTTTCTTTCAGGTTATATGAAATAGTTGTCGATGGATTGAATGGATTAGGATAGTTTTGATTTAAAACATACTCTTCAGGTGTGAGAGAAATATTACCGGCAGTCTCTTTCGCATAATTTTCAGTACCTATTATTAATTGTAAATTTACATTACCACTCTCACCGGTAAATACTTTTGCCATATTATTGTTAATGGGAATAGGTATCCCGGAATCTAAATTCAATATCCATACATCAAAATCTTCCGGCAGATGGTTCTTAAAAATAAGTGACAGGGATACTTCCTTATTTTTTTCAACGGTGGATAATTGAACATGCCAATATGCACCGTCGGCATTAACCGGAACAACATTTTGAGCATATCTTTTATCATTACCTATTATACTTAATCTAATGTTATTCTTAATTGGCGGTGCTTCATAAATATTACTACCATATAAATTATTTTTGTTATTAATCATACCAACAAAATTCTGGTTATCATTATAACGGGAATTTTCCAATCGGGCCCTTACCTGGATAATAAATTCACCGGTGCTAAAGCTATAAACTGATTTTGGCAGAGGGGTATTGCCAATACTTTCAACCGGTGGAACGGAAAGATTGATAGTTTGTGATAAAGGATTAAATAACCAATAGCCTTCCCACGGATTCAAAACAAACTGATTATATTCATAATCGAGTGAATCTATATTCCATCTAACAGGCTGAATTGTGTCAAGCAGTTGAGAATTTTCTATACTAAACCAATCTACCGGAAATGCGAAAGGATTTGCAATCTGGTTCCAGCCAGGCTGGATTCTTATATTGAAACTGCTAAATGATTGAACGGATGCTGCATTATTCACATTAAATGGGTTACCGTCACTTTGAATGAGCCAGAATGAATTACCGGGAGTGAAGTCAGCATTTAAGTCCGGGAATTCAAGATAATCTTCCTGCAGCTCATCCCAACGAAAAATACGCCACACAGAATTGTTATATGGTCCGTAATCATCCTGAAGTACTGATGATATATCAGGATTATTCAGAGTTAGAGGTATTGAAACCATTCCATATTCCGATGGCAGCATCTGTTGAGGATAGGCGAATTCATCAATACTGACTTCCAGGGATGCCGGAGAATTAATCGGATCTGTTGATGGAAAAGTTATTAATTCTGAAACACCGGAAAATTCAACATAATACTGGATACCTCTGATAGTTGAATATTCCAGCGGGATGTTTGCAGCATAATCGGTTCCAATAAGCGTCATTTCCGATTGCTGAAATATTGGTTCACCTGTACGTTTGTAATAAAACTGGCTGGAGAGTACTTCGAGCCCTTCAGGAGGTGTTACGGTTAATGTTGTGCTCTCTCCAAGTTTTACAGAATCAGGTTGCTGCACAATTATGGCAGTAATAGCATTACCCAATAATATTATAGAATCAGGGCTGCTTGTTGAACTGCTCAAAATTTCAAGGCTTGCATTTTTAGGACCCGGAACCGATGGAGTATATATTACTCTGAATGTTCTTGAATCAGTTGGAGGTATTGAATCCTGTAATTGTCCAATTAATCCAAATTCATTTTCATTTGGACCTGTTATAAGAATATCAGATAAAATAATTGTTTCAGTTCCATCATTAAAAAGTGAGAATGTTAGTTCTGATGATAAGTTAACATCTAAACTTCCGAAGTTTAATGTATCTGCTGAAAGGGTAAGCGAATTAATTATACCTCTGCCGGTTACTAAGACTGTATCAGGACTGGTTGGTGAATCGGTTTCAAAAATTAAATATCCTGTTTTTAATCCTGTATTCTGCGGAGCAAATAACAGGTCGACATTTACAGATTGAAAGGGTAACAGGCTGTCAACAGGTAAACCGGAAATTATTGAAAAATTTGATTCCAGGTTCTCTTCAATTAAAATAGAATTGATAAAGTATAATGTGGTACCCGTTGTATTCTCAACCAATACCTGTACTTGTAAATTTTCTCCAACAACCACATCACCGAATTCTGCGATGCCGGGGGTATAATTAATTTTAGGTGCAGCTACTTTTGTAACAAAAACATCTCTTGAAGCCTGAATGCTTATCAATGTTGTATCGCCAAAAAATCCTTCAACAGAGTAACCACCGGACAGGACAATATCTCCGTTAATATCAATATCAACATCCCCGGGATCATCAAAATCAAATCCACCGTAATTAGTAGTCCACAAATGAACTCCCTGACTATTAACCCTGCTGAAGTAAATTTCTCCCAGTCCACTGGAATTATTGTCGCCAAGAGAAGAGAGATATATTACGGAAATGTTTCCGGCATTATCCAGAGCCATTTTCGGATAGACATTATAAGGAAAAAACGAAATTAAGGTTTCCCAGATTAAACTACCTGCTTCAGAATATTTTGCTAAATAAACATTTGCACCACTTACTGCAGATGTTAAACCTGTTAAAACGATATCACCATTTAAATCAGCGCTTAATTTTGCCCCTTCATCATAATCCGGGTTATCAACATTCTGAACCCAGATTAAATTTCCTGACACATCATATTTAGCTAAAAAAATATCTGTAATGCCGTTTGAAATAACAATGCTATCCTGTGTTAACGCATTCGAACCTTCAAATATTTTAGTATCGCCAAATGCGCCTGTAACAAAAATGTTGTTCATATTATTAACACAAATTCCGGTTCCTTTATCATAAAATCCAATACCTGTGGTTGAACGCTGCCATTGGAATACACCAGCTTCGTTGAATGATGCTGTGTAAATTTGATTACTCCCGGTTGTGGGTGAATTGTTATATCCTGTAAAATAAATATTATTAAAAGTATCTGTCGAGATATCATTTACACGATTATCTTCTATACCACCAAACTGATTTAACCAGATGAAATCTCCATCCGGTGAATATTTTAGAATTACCACATCTAATCCACCGGCACTCAATAGTTCCTCACCGGATTCAATCTGAAATCTTCCTGCAAAGTTTCCGGCAATAATAATATTTTCGGTGTTATCGAGAGTAATAGTAACAACTTCTATAGTTCCGAAATTAAGCACACTTTTTGCCCACATAAAATTTCCATCTGTGTCAAGCTTAGCGATAAAAACATTTTCTGTTTCGGTTACCAGTGTTGTATCGCCAAAATCTGCGAACACATCGTAAGAACCTGTTATAAAAATATTTCCGGCATTGTCTGTTACTACATCTCTTGAATTGTCGTAGGCAAATCCGCCCGCACTTACCGCCCAAAGAAATTCCGGATCTAACTGAGTCTGTGCTTTTGTAGTGGCTGTATCCATAGACATGAATAAGATTATTAGAATAGAAAAATAAATTTGCGAGTGTAAAACAGTTTTCATGGCATCACCAAATTATAAGATTGAATAATAGGTTTCACAAAGAATTCAATTAGATTTAAAAATTTATTTTAATACCGCTGCCGATATCTAAATTAGTGAAGGTAGGTTTGTCATCGGCGCTTGCAGTGGAAAACCTGAGTATAACAGGTATTCTGATTTGCTGAGAAACTCTGAATTCAGGTGCTAGCATTACTCCATACATAGTATACCCCGAAAAGTAGGAAATTGTTTTTTCATAAAGCGATATGAATGCGCTGTAGTTAATCGAAAAACCGGAATTAACTCTTTGAAAATATGAAAGAGCTGCGTACAACTGGTTAGGATTTACTTTTTCATCATCAAGAATTTCACCTGCTCCTTCAATTTTATCAACAGACATTAATCTGTAAAGCAGGTTGACCGATAAAGCATCATATCCCATATGATGTTTATATAATGTGTTAAAAATAAATCTGTTTCCCGCCGTAAAAACTTTCTCGCCGTTCAACTCATCACTGCCGTAAAAAATTCCTGTTATATCACCGGTTAAAGTTGAAACTTCCGTGAGTTTTATATCCAATCCTCCGGTAACAGAAATTTCGTTTGAAGGACTATACTTGTCAGGGATATCTTCTAATGGCTGGTATTCAGACTTTAACTGGTATGATAATCCGGCACCAAGTACAACCTGTTCAGAAACCGGATTTGTCCATGTAAATCCTAAAAATGTATTCAACCCCTGACCAAAGTTTGATGTGTTCAT
>JAWOIK010000121.1:0-2570 GCA_046484705.1 Ignavibacteriaceae bacterium
TAGGCCAATTACGTTCATTGCTGGGTTCATTTTTATTTATTGGTGATGACGTATTTAAAAAAGTCCGCGTCCTTTCTGGCGGAGAAAAAAGCAGGGTTGCACTTTGTAAGATATTACTCACTAAATCCAACTTCATTATTCTTGATGAACCTACAAACCACCTGGACTATTCTTCAAAACAGATTCTTCAAAACGCACTATTAAACTTTAATGGTTCACTTATTCTTGTTTCTCACGACATAGATTTCCTGCGACCTGTTGTGAACAGGGTTGTTGATATAAGAAAAGGGATTATAAAAAATTATCCCGGTGATATTGATTACTACTTGAATAAAAGAGAGGAACTGAAATCGATTGAATCAGATTTTAATAAGAAATCAGTTAAAGACGATTCGGTTTCAAGAAAAGAACAAAAAAGAATTGAGGCTGAGCTAAGACAACAGAAATATACAGCTACCAAAGAATTGGTTAAACAAATTTCTGATCTTGAAAAGAAAATAATTGAATTGGAAAAAAAACAGAAACGGCTTGAGTTAAATCTCACTGATCCGGAAATATATTCTAATCCTGAATCTGTCAAAGAAACTACTAAAAACTTTAATGCGGCTAAAAAAGATCTGGAAAAGGTATTGTATAAATGGGAGATGCTTCAGGAAGAACTAGTAAAAATTGAATCCCGGTTCGGCTAAACTTTCACCCCTAAAAATTCTTCCGTTAAAGAAATACCGCCGTAAATGGCAGCGTCATCGGCAAGTTTGGATGAAACAATCTTCAATCCGTAAGCTGAGTCATTAAGTACATGTTTATTAAATGATGATTTTATTAATGGCAGCATAAATTTATCCAGTGCTTCAATTAAACCTCCCGCAAGTACAATCATATCGAAGTTCATTAAATTAGCCAATCCAGCCAGTACCTTACCAACTGTTTCGCATGAATTGGAAATTCTTTCTGTTACAACTTTATCATTTTTATCAACTGCATTTTTCAAAGTACCACTTTTTATTTTTTTACCTGATAATACAAATTCTTTGAGAGTGCTTCTCTTTCCGCCTTTAATATCCGCAATTATTCGGTTAACAATTGCTGTTCTGCTTGCAATTGCCTCAAAGCAACCCTTTCTTCCGCATCCACATAAAGGTCCGTTTTTTTCAACAGGAATATGACCAATTTCACCAGCTACAAAGTTAGATCCTCTGTAAATTTTGTTATTGATGATAATACCGCCACCAATTCCGGTTCCAATGGCTACAACTAATATGTTCTTACCATTCTTTCCGACGCCAAAATTTTTAATTCCTATAGCAGCAAGATTAACATCATTATCAATCAGAACCGGGTATTTGATATTTCGCTGAAGTGCTTTTTTAATATTGAAATTCTTTAATCCCAGGTTTGGTGCCAACCCTATATTGCCCGTGTATGGATTAACGGAACCGGGAACACCTATTGAAACCGCCGCCACCTGGTTTGATTTAATTCCTGCCTCTCTAACAACATCATTAATAATTTCAACAAGATCAGATATATAAACAGATTTTCCCGCGTTAACATTTGTATTCTTTTTATTCCTGGCTATTATTCCTTCACTAGAGTTCAATACAGAGGCTAAAATTTTTGTTCCACCCATGTCTACACCAACCACATATTTTGAAGCCAAAGTAAACTCCGTTTTTATTTGAGAAGAATTTATTTTATACCAAAAAAGTATTCATATTTATTGAGCTAAACAACAAGAAAATAAAATATTATTAGCAATGCTTTCAGAATGATTGATTATTTTTATACAACTGATATTAAATTATATGAACAGTGTACGTCCATTAAAAAAATTCGGGCAGAATTATCTTAAGGATCATAATATCCTGAACAAGATTGTTGATGAGATTTCTCCTCAAGCAGAAGACAATATTCTGGAGATCGGTCCCGGGACTGGTTCACTTACAGAAAAACTGACTGAAAAGGGTATTACATTTACTGCTGTTGAAATTGACAGCCGGGTAATTGATAGTCTGAGAAACAAATTCCCGCATCTGAATATTATTCAGGATGATTTTCTTAAACTGAAGTTATCAGATCTTTTGAGGAATGATAAAGATAAACTGAGAATAATAGGCAACATTCCATATAATCTTACCTCATCAATTTTATTTAAGATGATTGATGATAACTCCATTATAAAAGACTCTGTACTTATGGTTCAGTCTGAAGTTGCAAAAAGAATGACAGCAAAACAGGGGATAAAGGATTATGGAATACTTTCAGTTATCCTTTCTTACTTTGTTGATATAAAACTGGCATTTAAAGTCTCGGCCAATGTGTTTTTTCCAAAGCCTAAAGTTGAATCTGCCGTTGTTCATCTTGTATTTAAAGATCTTAAAGAATCAAAGGAATTTCAGAATACGTTTATTTCTGTTGTAAAAGCATCATTCGGCAATAGAAGAAAGATGCTTTTACAACAGAAATAAACGTATTCTGAAATTCTTTTGATTCATTAAGATCTTTAAATACAAGATGAACAACGGCAGATTCAACTTTAGGCTTTGGAAAAAACACATTGGCTGAAACTT
>JAWOIK010000148.1:0-21382 GCA_046484705.1 Ignavibacteriaceae bacterium
CTTCGGACACAAAAAATTTTTTGGACTGTTGTTTATCACGCTTCCTCAAATTAAAAAACATAACCATTGCTTCAGCCGCAGCGGTTGCTTCATCCAAAAGTGAAGAGTTTGCTATTGCCATTCCGGTTAAATCTAAAACCATCGTTTGAAAATTTAATAACGCTTCGAGTCTTCCCTGTGCAATCTCTGCCTGGTAAGGAGTGTATTGAGTGTACCAACCGGGGTTTTCAAGAACATTTCTTTGAATAACCTGCGGTAATACAGTTGGATAATAACCCATACCTATATAAGATTTATAGACTTTATTTTTCTTAGCAATTTTATTCATCAGATTAATAAATTCTACCTCGCTTAATGCTGGTTCAAGTTCGATATCTTTTCTTAATCTGATCTTTCCTGGAATAGTTTGATCGATAAGCTCTTCCACAGTTTCAACACCACAGAAATTAGCCATTTCTTTAATCTCTGATTCAGAGGGACCAATATGCCTGTTTACAAATTTGTCCGGGTGATCTAAGGATAACATTGATATGCCTTTACAGTTTAATTTTTCAACAATAATCGCAATTAATTAAAAAAATTTAATAGACTAAAATAAAACAAATTATTGTAAAAACTGATTCAAATGAAATTGATATTAGAAGAGTTTAGTCTGATTGCTTAATTGTGTTGAATTGTGGAATTTTTGATAATGCATCTTTTGCAGCCTCCTGTTCAGCGGACTTCTTATTTCTGCCTTTACCAACACCTCTTATTTGATTCCCAATGGTCACTTCGATGGTAAATATTCTTTCATGCTGGGGACCCTCTTCGGCTATTACCGTATATGATGGAATATCGTGCTTTGTACCCTGGGCGTATTCCAGCAATTGGCTCTTAAAATTCTCATCAATAAGGTATTCTCCTTCCTTAATATTCGGCTCTATAAGAATGCGCTCTATAAACCGTTTGCATTCATGTAAACCATGATCCAGATAAATCGCTCCGATAAGTGCTTCAAGCGCATCCGAGAGTACAGTCTTGCTGGCAGCAGTGAATTTATTCGAGAGATTCCTACTGACAAGAATGTAATTTTGTAATCCTAATGATTCTGCTGAATCTGATAATGCAACCCTGTTAACTATTTTTGCTCTCACTTTTGTCAGAAACCCTTCATCTTTATCAGGAAAACTGTTGAACAGATATTCTGCAACAACAAGACTTAAAACTGAATCACCAAGAAATTCCAATCTTTCATTCGAGTCATCGTTTGCTTCTAGATTTTCAAGAAATGACCTATGCATTAATGCACGGATATAATACGATTTATTGTGAATCTGAAAACCCAGCACTTTTTCAAGTTGTATAATTTTATCAGGTGATAAAAATTTTGCAATAAGTCGGGATTGAAGGTTTTTCTCTCTTTGCCTTAATTTCTTGTACAACCAGTTGAGAATCTTCACCAATACTATTCCCTAAACTTCTTGAATAATAATGATGCATTGTGACCACCAAATCCAAACGTATTACTGATTGCAGCATTAACGACTTTTGTTGTTGGTTTGAGAGGACTATAATTAAGGTCACAGTCAGGATCCGGGTTGGTAAGATTTATAGTTGGCGGAATCATATCATTATAAATTGCGTATATGGTTGCAATCGCTTCAATTCCACCGGCGGCACCTAAGAGATGGCCAGTCATCGATTTGGTTGAACTTACAACTAGTTTGTAGGCATGATCGCCGAAGACTGTTTTTATTGCCTTTGTTTCTGTTATATCATTTTGGGGAGTTGAAGTTCCGTGCGCATTGATATAATCAATATCCTGAATATTCATTCCGGCATCTTCAATCGCTAGTCTCATCGATCGTACTGCACCTTCGCCTCCCGGAGCCGGAGCAGTTATGTGATACGCATCGGCTGTTAAACCAATTCCTGCTAATTCGGCATAAATTTTTGCTCCTCTGTTAAAAGCATGCTCAAGACTTTCCAGAATTAGAGTACCAGAACCTTCACCCATAACAAATCCATTTCGATAAAGATCAAAGGGTCTTGATGCTTCTTTATATCGATCATTCCATGTAGAAATTGCACGCATTGCATTAAAACCCCCTATTGCAATCTCAGCAATTGAAGCTTCAGAGCCGCCGCAGACTATAAGATCTGCACTGCCTCTTTGAATATGGATGAATGCATCCGAGATCGAATGAGATGAAGTTGCACATGCAGAAGTAGTGGCATAATTTGGTCCCTTCAGTCCGAAACGAATAGAAATCTGTCCCGCAGCAAGATCAGAAATCATCATTGGTACAAAAAACGGACTGATTACTTTTGGGTTTTTATCTTTAAAATATTTCCAGTGTTCATTCTGAAGAGCCTGCATTCCGCCGATTCCACTTCCAAATATTACACCGGCTCTGTCTTTGTCGATTTTATCGAGATTAATTCCGGAATCGTTGAAAGCAATTTCAGATGATGCAATAGCAAATTGTGAGAAAGGATCTAAACGTCTTATTGTCTTTTTATCAATAAAATCTTCCGGGTTAAATTCTTTAACTTCTGCTGCGAACTTTGTATCAAATAAAGTTGTATCAAATTTGGTAATAAGATCAACTCCATTTTTACCAGCTAGTAGGGCTTGCCAGTATTCCTCAGTTCCAACAGCGATAGGAGTAATTGCACCCATCCCGGTTACAACCACTCTTCTCTTACTCATAAAAACTCCGGAAGTTTATTGGGAAGTATTTTTGGAAAGAATCAAATGAATGCGGGTGCCTTAACATGAAAAAAGACACCCTGACTCACTTAACCTAATTTTTCCTTTAAGTATTTAACAGCGTCTCCCACTGTTCCAATTTTTTCAGCATCTTCGTCAGGAATTGAAATCTGGAAAGCACTTTCAAAACCCATTACAAGTTCTACGATGTCCAGTGAATCAGCGCCTAAATCGTTTGTGAAGGAAGCTTCTGGGGTAATTTGAGATTCTTCTACTCCAAGCTTATCAATTATAATCTCTTTTACTTTCGCTTCAACATCCATTTTTTTCTCCTATTATTGATTTTTAATAATTATCAGTGAATTTTTTAATACCTGACTTAAATTTAACAAAATTGAATTCTAAGAAACAAATTCACATTGTCATTCCGCCATCAACAGCAATTACCTGACCGGTAATATAATCCGCCTCACGGCTGCATAAAAACGCTACAACCTTGGCCACATCTTCCGGAGTACCCATTCTTCCGAGAGGAATATTCTGAATAAGTTTCTGTCTTTGTTCATCATTTAACTTGTTGGTCATATCAGTTTGAATATATCCCGGAGCTACGGCGTTAACAGTAATACCTCTGGAAGCAAGCTCACGCGCCATGGTTTTTGTGAATCCTACAACACCTGCTTTTGAAGCTGCGTAGTTTGCCTGTCCGGCATTCCCAATAATCCCCACTATGGAAGTAATGTTTACTATTCTTCCATACCTCTGAGCAATCATTGGTTTTATAACTGCCTTTGTATAGTTGAAAACACTTTTAAGATTTGCGCTTATAACATCATCAAAATCTTTTTCTGTCATTCTTAACAATAAATTATCACGGGTTATTCCCGCATTATTCACAAGAATATCTATACCGCCGAGTTTTTCAATTGCTGCCTGAACCGTTTCATCCGCCTGTTCAAGTGAACTGGCATCAGCTTTAAAAGCATGAATATTTGTGCCCGGAAAATCAATTTCTTTCATCAATTCATCGGCGCATTCGTCGCAACTATTATAAACAAATGCAACATCAGAAAATAAAACTCCGCAACAACTTTTTTGAGCAAGCTCTTTTACAATAGCTCTACCAATCCCACGCGTACCACCAGTTACAATTGCACGTTTATTCCGTACCTCAGTTTTAATTGCCATTCTTTTCTGCTCCAATCTGAACTTCGTTTAAATATTCTTCCTTGTAGGCTTCAAGCTCTTCAAATCCTTCTTCACCAAAGAAATGTTTAAGCTCATTACGACAAGCTTCATATATTGAAAGCCCGTTCGTACCTGATTTGTTGCAGTGAGTAAGCCTGTCAATATGTTCGTCATCAATGGTGATAGATTCTTCAAATATTGTTAGCGGAAAAAGAATACAATAGAGTGGCTTGTACTCCCACTGATTCTTTCCTTCTTTGATAGCCAATTTCTGTAATGTGCATAGACCGTTACGATCCAGGAAGGTACATTTACCGTTTATAATTTCTGTACCAACTGCAACTCCCGATTCAAAATCCTCATCTTCTTCAGGAGACTCAAACCATTTGCTTACATCTTTAGACTGTGTTTCATCCATAAGCGGAATGATTTTATCTTTAAGACTAAGGATCAGTTCAGCTTCTTTTAAATCAGTAAAAACACCATAATTACAGCATTCACCATTACATCTGCATCCGAATTCAAAAGTAAATATTTTAGGATCAATGAATACACCATTTATCTTTTTGGTAAACTTATTATTGTTTTGATCACTCATCAGATAAATTTCTCCACATCTGTGTATTTGTCAATATTAAAACATTTAACATCAGGATTTATTCGCTTAGCTAATCCCTGAAGTACTTTTCCAGGACCAATTTCATAAAACTCTTCGATACCATCATTAATCATATTAATTATTGTTTCCTCCCATCGTACCGGGGATGTAACCTGATGATGAAGCAATTCTTTTATTTCTTCCTTCTTTGTTACAGGTTTTGCAGTAACATTTGCGTAAACAGGAATTTTTGCATCGTATATATCTGTAGAATTTAAGGTACCAAGTAAACTGTCCTTGGCAGATTGCATTAGTGGTGAATGAAAAGCTCCGCTTACCACAAGTTCTTTAACTAATTTAGCTCCTCCGGATTTACATAATTCCATTGCATTTCGTACGCCATCCACTGAACCTGAAATTACAATTTGTCCGGGCGAATTGAAATTAGCACATTGAACTATTCCGGCAGTTGAAGCCTGAACACAGAATGATTCAACTTCTGAAGGACTTAACCCAACAACAGCAGCAAGCGTACCCGGATTTTCTAAACCAGCTTTCTGCATTGCAAGTCCTCTGGCACGAACTAGTTTCACAGCATCATAAAACTGAATAGCTTTTGATGCAACAAGAGCTGAATATTCACCAAGTGAATGACCAGCGGCTGCTTCAAATTCCAAAGTTCTGATTAAACTGGTTAGCACAACACTGTGAAGAAAAATTGCCGGCTGTGTAAATTCGGTTTGCTTCAGCTGATCTTCAGGTCCGTTAAACATAATAAAGGAAAGATTGATCCCTAACGCATCATTCGCTGTTTGAATCAGCTCTTTAGCTTCAACGGAATTATCGAAAAGATCTTTTGCCATTCCGATATATTGAGATCCCTGACCGGGAAATAAAAACGCTCGTCTAATCATAATTAAAGATTGAAAACTATAATGACCACACCAAATATATAGAACCCCAGGTATAACCGGCACCAAATGCTGCTAAAACTAATTTATCTCCCCTTTTTATTTTACCGGACCTGTAATATTCTGTTAAGCATAACGGAATAGTTGCTGCAGTAGTATTGCCATATTTATCAATATTTATCATCACTTTATCTTTTGATAATCCCATTCGTTCAGCTGTTGCATCAATTATTCTGAGGTTCGCCTGATGAGGCACTAAGTAGGCAACATGCTCTGATTTAAGATTATTCTTTTCCATTATCTCGTAAGATACATCGGCCATACCTTTAACTGCTACTTTAAATACTGCTTTTCCATCCTGATAGATATAATGCATCTTTTTATCAACTGTTTCATGAGTAGGTGGATTCAAACTTCCACCGCCAAGCATATAAAGTGCATCCTTTCCGCTTCCATCTATTCTTAGTATAGAATCCTGAATTCCAAGTGTTAAATCCTCTGTAGGTTCCAGTAGAACTGCCGAGCCAGCATCACCAAACAGAATGCAAGTGTTTCGATCCGTGTAATCTGTTATTGCACTCATTTTGTCGGCACCTATGACAAGAACTTTTTTGTATGCTCCGGATTCAATAAATGAGGCACCGGTTTGTAGTGCAAACAAAAATCCTGAACAAGCAGCTGAAAGATCAAAGCCCCAGGCATTTTTACAGCCAAGTTTCTCCTGAACAAGGCAGGCGGTAGCCGGGAATAACATATCGGGGGTTACAGTAGCTACAATTATTATATCTATCTCATCACGGTTTATGTTGTGATTTTTAAATAAATCTTCCGCAGCCTTATATCCTAATTCGCTTGTAGCGCCATTTTCTAATAGTCTTCTTTCTTTTATCCCGGTTCTGCTGACAATCCACTCACTGTTTGTTTCAACTATTTTTTCAAAATAAGCATTATCCATTATTTTGTCCGGAACATACATTCCAACCCCTGTAATCATTGCATTATATTTTTTACTCAAAACTTCTACCTTAAGATTATTAATTAGATTTATAATTTTTTAATGAATCTTCAATTTTTTTGACTAATTGATGCTCATGCATTTCAGCTGCTTTGAACACCATATTCTTAATTGCCTTAGCTGTGCTTGAACCGTGACCTATAATACTAATTCCATTTACACCAAGCAAAGGGACTCCACCTTTTTCCTGGTAATCCAAAGATTTTAAAGATTTACGAAGTGAGCCTTTAGACAGTCCGATTTTTAATTTATCGAAGAAACTTTTTCTGGCAGTTTCCTGCAATAAATGTTTTAAAATTTTTGGAACCGACTCACCGAATTTAAGGATAATATTTCCAACGAAACCATCACACACAACCACATTTACATCGCCATTCAATATATCTCTGCCTTCAACATTACCTATAAAGTTTAGATCAGAATTTTTAAACATTTGGTACGCTGCTAAGGTAACTTCATTACCTTTGGACTCTTCTTCACCCATACTTAACAAACCAACGGTGGGATTTGTAATACCTTCCATAACCTTGGCGTATATTGTTCCCATCACGGCATATTCAAATAAATGCCGGGGCTTAGCATCTTTACCGGCACCAACATCATAAAGATAACATTTTCCTTTTGTGTTTGGAAATTCAGCACCAATCGTTGGTCTTCCAACTCCAGGAACCCTCCCGATAATTAATGTTGATGCTGTCATCATAGCACCTGTATTTCCTGCACTTACAAAAGCATCTGCTTTATTATCCCTTACACACTGGCAACCAACAACAATTGATGAATCAGGTTTTGATTTAAGGGAAGTTGCTGCAGCATCTCCCATTTCAATTACCTGTGAAGCATGAATTATATTGGCTTCGTCAAACTTTATTTTTTTTTCGTTCAGAACTTTCAGGATCTCAGCTTTCTGTCCTACAAGATAAACTTCAATATTATTATCTTCTGCGGAAGCGAGAATAGCACCCTCTATTGCAACCTGCGGGGCGAAGTCGCCCCCCATTGCGTCAACAATTATTCTGCATTTATTCTTGTTGTGAACAGAACTGTTCATTTAAGGTTTTGTACTATGCTCTAACTTTTGGGTATGAACATTGAACGCTGGTTGTAATAACCACAAGACGGACAGGCACGATGTGCCAGTTTCATTTCACCGCAATTCGAACAAGCACTTAATGATGGAGCCGAGGCTTTATAATGTGTGCGGCGTTTATCCCTGCGGCTCTTGGACCATTTACGTTTAGGATTTGGCATTTTTATTTCACTCTATTTTTTATTTTTTATAATTACTTTTCAAATCAATTAATTTCTGCCAGCGGGGATCAATATCCGATGCTGTACAAGCACACTCATTTTTATTTAAATCTCCACCGCACCGGTAACACAACCCTTTACAATCCTCCTTACATAGTTTCTTCATAGGAATTGAAAGGATTGCAAATTCTCTTAAATCGGTTCTAATATCAATATTTACCGCATCATGAGAAAGATATGTAATATTTATTGCTTCACTATCCTGTGGTTCCTCATTCATCAAATAAACCATCTCATATTCAGATTCTAATTCTCTGGTAAACTCTGTTCCACATCTATCACATTCAAAGTGAGCTTTGAAAATTGAACGAGAATCAAGAATTAATTGATTGTGAAGTTTATTAAGTGTAATTAACGTTCTAAAATTACCAATGAACGGGTCACCAAGATCTATTTTTTCAATTCTTTCATCAAAATTAAAATGATACTCCCCAACTGTCAAATTCGAGATTTTTATTAACATTTTTCTTATACTACTCAAAAATGACTCCAAATATATTCATACATCGTTAGATAATCAAACAATTGTAACCCGCAAATAACTGATATTTGAGCCATCCCCGGCTGTAAACAGCAAATATCTTAATTGAGCACTTTGCACTCTGATTCCATCCTCCGAATGGAATAATTTAATATAGTTGAAAAATAGCTTAAATTTAGCTTCAAAATTTATAAAATTTATACTATGCTTGAGATCAAAAACCTCGTTAAAGAGTACAAAGATGTAACGGCTGTTAATGACATAAGTTTCGTTGTTCAGCCGGGTAAAATTTTCGGATTACTTGGACCAAATGGAGCCGGTAAAACTACCACTCTACGAACTATGTTAAATATTATTAAACCTTCTACCGGTGAAATTACTTTTAAAGGTAAACAACTTGGGCAGGAATTTTTTAATATCATCGGATATCTTCCTGAAGAAAGAGGACTTTATAAAAAAAGTAAAGTTACCGATGTTCTGACTTACTTTGCTGAATTGAAGAATGTAGACAGACAGGATGCACTCATTTATATAGATACATGGCTGAAAAAACTTGGAATAAGTGAGTACAAAAACAAAAAGACGGAAGAGTTATCGAAGGGTAATCAGCAAAAAGTACAGTTTATTTCCGCAGTGCTGCACGATCCTGAAATATTAATACTCGATGAACCTTTTAGTGGATTTGATCCCATAAATCAATTGTTGATAAAAGATCTTATTTCATCTTTTGTTGATTCCGGAAAATATATTATTCTTTCTACTCACCAGATGGAAACAGCAGAAAAAATGTGTTCAGAAATTTTTCTTCTTAATAAAGGTAAGGAAGTTTGCAGCGGAGAACTTTCCGAGGTTAAAAAAAGGTTTGCTGGTAATTATATTAAACTTGGATTTAGCGGAGATGCAAGATTTTTAAACAGTGATAGAAGAGTTAGTCACTTTGATATTTATAATAATTCTGCAGAGATTCAGTTATTAGATAATGTTATACCTTCAGAATTCCTAAAATCAATTGTTGATAAGCTTTCCGTTACACATTTTTCAGTAGTTGAACCTACGTTAAATAAAATTTTTATAGATGTAATCAACCAAACTTCTGATGAGAAAATATGAAAAAGACTCTTTCAATTGCCAAATGGGAGTACCTTGAAAAAATTAAAACAAAAGCATTCATAATTTCTCTTATAATTACCCCGGCAATTATAATTCTTTTTTCTATCGTACCTTCGCTACTTGCATCAAAAGAAGATGATACAACAAGAACAATTGGATTCCTGGATAAATCAGGCAGTTATTTCAATGACTTTTCGGATGAACTTCAAAATTATAAACTAAAAAATGATCAGCCTAATTATATTTTAATTAATCTGAATAGAAATGACCTATCTGAAGATCAATTAAGAAAAGATTCTGATGAAAGCATTTTTAAAGGAATGCTCGATGGTTATCTCTTTGTATATTCTGGTGGTACCGATTCGATGAGAATTGAATTCAGAACCAAAAGTGTTGCCAATTTCAGAGATATAAGAAGATTTTCTGATTCATTTGATAACATCAGAATCAACCAAAAAGTTAAAACAGAGAATATCGATCCTGAGCTTGTAGCTTTTCTAAAAAGCGGAGTCAATGTTGAACAAATAAAAATTGAAGAAGATGGAAAAGAAGGCTCATCTAATTTTGAAACTGTATTTTTCTCATCATTTATTTTCATACTTCTTTTAATGATGATGGTGATCTATTCAGGTCAAATGCTTGTCAGAAGTCTGCTTGAGGAAAAATCCAACAGAATAATTGAAATTATTGTTTCGAGCTGCAATTCTAACCAGTTGCTGGCTGGTAAAGTTATTGGACTAAGTGCGTTAGGGCTTACACAAATTCTAATCTGGATGATGATTGGTGTAGCATTAGCCGGTTCTGCAGTCATTCCCTTAGATGCATTCAAAAATATTTTACCAATGCTCGTTTACTTTGTTCTGGGATTTGTTTTCTTCACAACTTTATTTGTTGGGATAGGTTCGATAGTTTCAACAGAACAGGAGGCTCAGCAGATAACCAGTTACCTGAGCATTATCCTTGTAATACCTGTGGTAATAGTTTTTCCTGCTATGCAAAACCCCGATTCAATGTTAATAAAAGTATTGTCTTATATTCCGCTAACAACCCCATCTGTTATGATTTTAAGATTGAACATAGCACCAATTGAACTTTGGGAAATTACAGCAACTATCGGCATACTTATTCTCTCAACTTATTTAACCATTAAATTATCTTCAAAAATTTTCAGAATAGGAATCCTGGCATACGGTAAAATGCCAAATTTAAAGGAATTGAAATCCTGGATCCGGGAAAAATAATTATTAATGTTTGATGTAATTTTTTGATTTTTACATCAACTAATAACTAATTTGAAGTGGTATTAAAACATCTTAAATAAAACCGGAACTATCCGATAAATAAATGCTGATTACAGCCTCGGCATTAGCCGCAATTATACCGATGAGTTTCTACCTCTTTCTTATTTGGAGATTTGACAAATATGACAGAGAACCTTTCAAACTTGTACTGGCAAATTATCTTTGGGGTGCACTCGGTGCCGTAATTTTTGCAGTTATCGGAAGCCTGTTACTTTCCTCTTTTGCATCATTCTTTATTAATGATGAATTGTATTTGGGGCATATTGGAGCTATTGTAATAGCCCCAATCGTGGAGGAAACAACAAAAGGATTTTTTCTTCTTATTACAGTGGCTAACAGAAAATTTGATAATGTTACAGACGGAATTGTGTACGGTGGAGCAATTGGGCTGGGATTTGGTATGACTGAAAATTTCATTTACTTTGTTTCATATGGCACAACTGTTCCAGATTGGATTGCAATAGTAACTATAAGAACTTTATTCACCGCTGTCATGCATTGTGTAGCAACTGCCACTTTCGGTGCTTTTCTTGGTTATGCAAAATTCAGAAACAAATATTTTAAAATTATTTTTCCTCTGGCTGGTTTATTATTGGCAATGATAATTCACGCTTCCTGGAATTTCGCTGTCAGTTTTCAGTCAACCGCACCGCTTGGATTTCTGTTTATGTTTATAACAATAATAGTTTTTATCGTGGTATTTTCGCTTTCAATTGTTAATGAAAAGAAAATTATTTGGACAGAGTTATTAGAAGAAGCCAGCTTAGGAAATATTCCGGCAAATCATATCAGCATACTGTCCTCCTCGGTACGTGATAAGCAAGGTTGGATTGATGAAAAAATAAGAAAGGTATATATTAAGTCTGCAACAACACTGGCATTCCGAAAATTACAATCAAAAAATTCACATGGAGTAAGTAAGTTATATTATGAGAATGATGTTTCAAATTACAGAATTTTTATTCGCGATTTGTTAAACAGTACTGAATCATGAGTACGAATTCTGATTCAGCAATTTATATAATTGCACCTCATCCTGTTTTTAATCCTGCAGCTGTGAATAGTTTTGCTGATTTTGATAAAGCTGATTCAGTAATACTTTATTCAACATTATTGGAAAACCTCTTAGAAGTGGTTAATTCATTAAAACTTCTTACCGATAATTATCTGTTACTGAATTATGAGGATGAAACCTTATTCAGACCTTCGGAACAAAAGAATTTAACCATTAACTTTTTACCTGACGATTATGAATTAAACCTATTAAAATTTTTATCAGGTCTTTCAGAAAAATACATTAAGAATTACATTATACTGGCAGATTCAATTGGAATTTCTTCTGAAAGCATTACTCATTGTTCCAATCTACTGAACCGCGAAGATGATGCTCTTGTAATTGGCAAAACATTTTCAGGATTCATTTCATGTCTGGCTTTTAACAAATCAGAAATTAATTACTTGGAACATTTACTCAAATCAGAATACGATTATATGAAATTCCTATCAAGATTAGATACCTGCTCCGCTTTTATAAACATCATCGAAAAATTTCAGAGAATTACTTCGATAGATGATTTCATAAAATTATATATTGAGTTATCAAAAAAGGACAGCTTAAATTATTGTTCCCAGGAAATGCATGAGCGGTTCACACATCTTTTTATAGAACATAAGGGACTGCTTCAATGAGCAAAGTTGGTGTTTATGGTGGTACTTTTGATCCAATCCATATTGGTCATCTCATAACTGCACAGTCAGTAAGGGAAATACGTGAACTCGATAAAATAATTTTTGTACCCGCTTTTCTATCACCGCATAAACTAGATATAAAAGCATCTGCACCCGAACACAGAATTAATATGCTTAAGCTGGCAATTAAGAATATAGATTTTTTTGATATTACCGAATTTGAAATTAATCAGCAGAATATTTCATACACTATTGATACTTTAAAGGAGCTTAAAAAATATTATGATGAACTTGAACTTATAATCGGGTATGATAATATATTTAAGTTCTATACATGGAGAGAGCCTGATGAAATACTGAAATTAGCCACATTGATAGTTCTGAAAAGGAAATCTTCCTATCCTCCGCCCTATGAAGACAAATATTTTAATAAAGCGGAATTTGTTCAGACAAGAGGTATTGAAGTAAGCTCCACAGATATACGCGAAAGAGTTAAACATGGTCAGCCAATAAATTACTTAGTAACTGAAGAAGTTAAAGATTACATTTATAAACACAATTTATATAAGGATTAATTATTGAAAATACTTGTAACAGGAGGGGCGGGATTTATCGCTTCCCACATTGTTGATGCATTTGTAGAACAAGGTCATTCCGTTATAGTAATAGATGATCTTTCGTCCGGATTTGAAAAAAATATAAATCCAAACGCAAAATTTATTAGAATGAATATATGCGATAAAGATTTAACTAAATTATTTGAAGCCGAAAAATTTGACGTAGTAAATCATCATGCTGCTCAAATGGATGTAAGAAGATCTGTTGCCGATCCGGCTTTTGATGCAAATACAAATATTATTGGTACAATAAATCTTCTACAAAATGCAGTTAAATATGGTGTGAAGAAATTTATGTTCGCGTCTACAGGAGGCGCTGTATATGGTGAACAGGATTATTTCCCTGCCGATGAAAAACATAATACAAAACCAAAATCCCCTTACGGAATTTCTAAACTTGCGGTTGAAAAATATCTGTATTTCTATCACTCGGAGTATAATTTGAGTTATACTATACTCCGCTATGCGAATATTTATGGACCCAGGCAAAATCCATTCGGAGAAGCCGGAGTTGTGGCAATTTTTTCAACAAAACTTCTTAAAGGTGAGCAACCCGTTATTAACGGTCACGGAAAACAAACGCGAGATTATGTATTTGTCAGTGATGTTGTTAATGCAAATCTGTTAACTCTCACGGATGAGGTAAGTGATATTTATAATGTCGGAACTGGAATAGAGACAAATGTTAATGAGTTATTTCATATGTTAAATAATATTACAATGGCTGGCAAAGAAGAACAACACGGACCTGCTGCTGCGGGTGAACAATTAAGAAGTGTAATCACAAGTGATAAACTTTACAATAAGTTTGTCTGGAAGCCTTCAACAAAATTTGAAGATGGATTAATTCAGACAGTTGATTACTTTAAAAAGAATTTAGCCTGAAATGCTTGATAAGAATTTACTTGATAATATTTACAAAAGAGATAAAAGATCGGTTGCCAGATTAATATCATTGGTTGAATCCGATAATACATTGTCTTCAGGGTATCTCAAAGAAATCCATCCAAATGTTGGTAAAGCCTATCGAATTGGTATAACAGGTCCTCCGGGCGCAGGGAAAAGCACCATCACCAATCAACTAACAAAAAATTATCTTAAAAAAAACAAAAAAATCGGAATAGTTGCAGTTGATCCGACTTCACCATTCACCGGTGGGGCTTTACTCGGAGACCGCGTGCGTATGACAGATATTGGAATGAATGAGGGTGTATTTATTCGAAGTATGGCAACACGGGGAAGTCTTGGGGGTTTATCCCAAAAAGCAATAGATGCTTCCGACATTCTTGACGCAGCAGGTTATGATATTATAATTCTTGAAACTGTTGGAGTTGGACAATCTGAACTGGACATTGCACAAGCTGCCGATACGACTATTGTTGTACTAGTTCCGGAAAGCGGTGATTCGGTTCAGGCTATGAAGGCGGGTCTGATGGAAATTGCCGACTTTTTTATTTTAAACAAATCTGATCGTCCCGGTTCACAGCAGGCATACACTGCACTTCAGACCATCCTAATGATTAAAGATCATGATGAGAATACATGGATGCCCAAAATTATTAAAACTATCGCTTCTGAAAATAAAGGCATTAGTGAGATAATTGAGGAGATAGAACGTCACCAGGTCTTTATGAAAGAAAAAAATCTCTTTCTCATTAAAAGAGAAAATCAGGCTAAAGCTAGAATAAAAGAAATCGTTGAACACAAATTAAAGGATGAGCTTTGGAGTGAAACAGGAGAAAATTTATTAAATTCAACTTTAGAAAAAGTTATTCTTGGTAAATTTTCACCTTACCACATAGCTGAAAAAATTATTGAGGATTTTAAAAACAGGATTTAATTAGTAATTGTTGAATCTGAATTGAATCAATTAAATTGGATCAACAGTCTTTACTTTTATAATGAAACCCGGTTTTATAAATTTATTTAAAGTACGAAAAACGGGATAACTAATTCTTAAAAAGAATAATTCAGGAGTTTAAATGGAAAATATACCATTCCTTGCTGATCTAACAGAAAATCAAATCATTATTCGTGATACAATTAAGGATTTTGCGGATAAACACATCCGCCCTGTCATCATGGAATATGATGAATCACAAAAGTTCCCTATCGAAATTATGAAACACCTGGGTGAACTGGGTTTTATGGGAATTCTCGTACCTGAAGAGTACGGTGGTGCAGATTTAGGATATATTGATTATGCAATCATAGTTGAAGAGCTTGCTAAAGTTGATCCATCCGTTTCACTTTCTGTTGCCGCTCATAATGGATTATGTACTAATCACATAAACTTATTTGGTAATGAAGAACAGAAGAAAAAATATCTGCCCGATCTATCTAGTGGTAAAAAAATTGGAGCCTGGGGCCTAACTGAAGCTGCTTCCGGAAGTGATGCGTCTGGATTGAAAAGCACTGCTGTGAAAGATGGTGAACATTACATTCTTAATGGAAGTAAACAATTTACTACTCATGGGACTGTTGGTGAAACTTATGTGGTTATGGCAATTACAAATAAAGATGCAGGAAAGAAAGGGATATCTGCCTTCATTATTGAAAAGGGAATGGAGGGATTGATAATAGGTAAAAAAGAAAATAAACTTGGTATGCGGGCAAGTGACACTACGCAATTAGTTTTTGAGAACTGCAGAGTACCTTCAGGTAATCTTCTTGGTGATGAGGGAATGGGTTTTATTAATTCCATGCAGGTGTTGGAAGGCGGAAGGATTTCCATTGCTGCATTAAGTGTTGGACTGGCACAGGGCTGTCTTGATGCAACAATTAAATATTCTTCTGAAAGACAGCAGTTCGGTAAACTTCTTTCAGAGTTCCAGGCAATTCAATTTAAACTGGCGGAAATGCAGACAAATATTGAAGCGGCACGCATGCTTACTTACCGTGCTGCATTTATGAAGGATAATGGAATACCAAATACAAAAGAAGCCGCAGAGGCTAAATTATTTGCAAGTGAGATTGCAGAAAAAGCTGCCAATGAAGCTATTCAGATATTTGGCGGTTACGGTTTTATTAAAGAATATCCAGTTGAAAAATTTTACCGTGACGTAAAACTTCTTACTATTGGTGAAGGTACTTCGGAAATCCAACGAATTGTAATTGCAAGGGACTTATTGAAGAATTAAAAAAAATGAATAATAATGTTTCTCCTGCAAATGTGGAAACTCATAAAAAAACTTAGGCCTGCTTATACAGGGATGACAAATAAAACTTATGAAACAAATCGGAACTCAACTTAACGAAACCGAATCTTTTTTAAAACGGGAAGATTATCAGAAAGAACTTCTTCGCAAACTGCACTCTGCAAAAGAGAGAATTAAAGAAGGCGGCGGTAAAAAAGCTATTGAAAAACATAAAGCCAAAGGAAAGCTTACTGCACGCGAAAGAATAGATCTTCTTGTTGATGACCCAAAAAAGTTTTTTGAACTTAGCACTTTTGCTGCCTTTGGAATGTATGAAGAATATGGCGGAGCGCCTTCATCCGGAACTGTATATGGAATTGGTAAAATCCACGATCGGAATTGTGTAATTGTTGCAAACGATGCTACGGTTAAAGCCGGAGCCTGGTTTCCTATTACTGCAAAAAAAAATCTTCGTGCGCAGGAAATTGCAATGGAAAACCGCCTGCCCATTATTTACCTTGTAGATAGTGCCGGAGTTTTTCTTCCTTTGCAGGAAGATATATTCCCTGATAAAGAACACTTCGGCAGAGTATTCCGCAACAATGCAAAAATGTCTTCAATGGGAATTCCTCAATTAGCCGCAATTATGGGACCTTGTGTTGCCGGCGGCGCTTATCTTCCAATAATGTCCGATGAAGCTCTGATAGTTGAAGGAGAAGGCTCTGTATTTTTAGCAGGTGCACATCTTGTTCGTGCGGCAATAGGGGAAGTGATTGATAATGAAAGTCTTGGTGGTGCCAAAGTTCAATCAAACATTTCAGGCGTTACAGATTACATAATGAAAAATGATGAAGAATGTATTGAACAGATAAGGAGTCTGGTTTCAAAGTTTGGAAAGAATGAAACTGCCGGGTTTGACAGGATCGAAAGTAAATCCCCTAAGTTTTCACAAAAAGAAATTCTTGGTCTTCTTCCTGAAGATGCAATTAAGCCTTATGATTCTTATGAAATTATTTCCCGCATTGTTGACGATTCAGAAATTGATGAGTACAAATCAGGATTTGGCAAAACAATAATTACTGCTTATGCAAGGATTGACGGCTGGGCTGTTGGTATTGTGGCTAATCAAAGAAGTGTTGTAAAAACCGAGCAGGGTGAAATGCAGGTTGGCGGCGTTATATATTCTGATTCTGCTGATAAAGCAACACGGTTTATTATGAACTGCAACCAGAAAAAAATTCCATTAATATTTTTGCAGGATGTAACTGGTTTTATGGTCGGTAGTAAAGCTGAACATGGCGGTATCATTAAAGATGGTGCAAAGATGGTAAACGCCGTTGCAAATTCTGTTGTTCCAAAAATTACAATTATTACAGGTAATAGTTTCGGTGCCGGCAACTATGCAATGTGCGGTAAAGCTTACGATCCCCGTTTCATATTTGCTTATCCGAATGCAAAAATTTCTGTTATGGGAGGAAACCAGGCAGGAAGTGTTCTTCTTGATATAAAACTTAAGCAGGAAGAAAAAAGCGGACATAAATTAGGCGATGAAGAAAAAAAGAAACTTCTAAATGATATTCTTAAATCTTATGATGAAAAAAGTACTCCATATTACGCGGCAGCACGATTATGGATTGATGAAATTATAGATCCTTCTAAAACAAGGGAGTGGATTTCATTGTGTATTGAGGTTGCAAACAACAATCCTGAAATACCAAGATTTAATCCCGGAGTTATCCAGACATAATATTTTTGCAAGTTATATTCTAACAAACCGTCTTTCGCTAAACTAATTTTTATGTTCTAAGTGTCTTATTCATAATAATGAAATTGCTATTATTTCTACAGATCATTTTATTCATTCAAAGCACTTCAGCACAGCAAAGTAAATTATCCAAAGCAGTTAATCATTTATCAGAATATATTTCGTCTGATAGATTTCTTGAAATAAACAGAATTATTGGGGACATACCATCAACCGATTCTATATTTAGTGAGGCATTGAAATATACCGGATACGATTACGCTGAAGCTCTTTTAGCATTAACGTTTACAACTGTGCCCTACAGGAAGGTACCGATACAAATTCCAATATTCAATATTATTTTAGAGTATCCTCTCACTTCAGCAGACGAAAAAACATTTTTACTTAAAAACGAAAATCTTCCGCGGTATTTGTTCCTGGATTCTCCAATCAATGAATACGGGGATAAAGACAAATTAGCACATTTTTTCGGGAGTGCTTTTTTATCCTATCAATCACATCTCTTTGATTTGGGAGAGCTAATTGGTTATTTTGTGGAAGCATTTGAAGAAAGTTTTAAAGTGCAATCAACCATCGATCTAAGGGACCTTGATGTAAATGAATACGGAAGATTGTTCGGTAATTTGCTTAAAAGAAACAAAAATGTTTTACCATCACAAATATTTTTTTTAAGATCAATCAGACATATCAGAATCATCTTATGAAATCAATTTTAATTATAGACGACGAAAAAGAAATTTGCGAAAGCATACAAATGATACTCGATTATGAAGGGTATCAACCACAATATACAACCAGCGCATTAGAGGGATTAGAGAAAATAAGTGTAGGAAACTTTTCTGCATTACTGCTCGATATTCAGATGCCGGAAATGAATGGCTTTGAGGTCTTAAAGAAAGTAAAGGAAGGAAAACCTGAAATTTCCGTAATAATAATTTCAGCACATGGCAGTTTAGAGAATGCAATTAAAGCTACTAAATTAGGTGCATTCGATTTTATCGAGAAACCTATTGATAGAGAAAAACTGGTAATTAGCGTAAGAAATGCCGTTGAACAGGCAAACCTGCTTCTCGAAAATAAAGAAATAAAAAAAACTCTTCTTGGCAGCGGAGAAATACTCGGCAGAAGTAAACAGATTATTCAGGTACTGGAATTAATTGATCGTGTAGCTCCGCTTGATACAAGAGTTTTAATAACCGGTGAAAACGGAACAGGTAAGGAACTCGTTGCCAGAGCAATCCATAATAAAAGTTCAAGAAAGGATAAGACATTCGTCGAAGTCAACTGTGCTGCAATACCGAATGAGCTGATTGAATCTGAACTCTTTGGACATGAAAAAGGTTCTTTTACCGGTGCTGTTTCTCAACGAATCGGAAGATTTGAGCTTGCAAACAAAGGAACTATTTTTTTGGATGAAGTTGGTGATATGAGTCAGCAGGCACAGGCAAAAGTATTACGTGCAATTGAAGATGGTAAAATTGAAAGAGTGGGAGGCGGGAAAAAGATTGAGGTTGATGTCAGAATGGTTTCAGCAACAAATAAAAATCTAAAAGATGAAATAGAAGAAGGAAATTTCAGAGAGGATCTTTATCACAGGTTAAATGTAATTCCGATTCAACTTCCGCCCTTACGTGAAAGGACAGAAGATATACCCATTCTTGTAGAACATTTTGCAAACGATATAACTATTAAACACAAAAAGCCTTCTATAAAATTCACTGAAGACGCTATAAAATTTTTACAATCACTCCAATGGAGCGGTAATGTTCGTGAACTAAGAAATGCTGTTGAAAGAATAATTATACTTGTTGATAAAAAAGAAATTTCTAAGAAGGAAATAGAATTTCTCTATTCAGTCGGACAAGCATCAATTGATGATCTTATTGATACAAGCAATTCATTCCAGGAATTTAAAGAGAAAGCTGAAAAGGCTTTTATTTTAAAACAACTTCGTGAGAATGATTGGAATATTAGCAAAACTGCCGAGATGCTGGATATTCAACGCAGTCATCTTTACAACAAAATGAAAAAGTATGAAATAGAAAAGGAGGATTAATGTCTACAATCTTTTCTAAAATTATTAATAAAGAAATTCCTGCTGATATAGTTTACGAATCAGATAAAATTTTAGCATTCAAAGATATTAATCCACAGGCTCCGGTTCATGTTTTAATAATTCCAAAAATTGAAATCCCAAAAGTAACAGACATCATCGGCAATGAACACTCTGCTCTACTGGGTGAAATGATAGATACAGCAAATAAAATTGCAAATGATATGGGAATTTCAGAAGACGGCTTCCGGTTGGTGTTTAATTGCGGTGATAATGGCGGACAGGAAGTTTATCATCTTCATTTGCATCTGCTTGGCGGTAGAAAAATGAATTGGCCTCCGGGATAAAGAACCCATCCTTAATATGACGACCGAAAAGTAATTCATCATTCATTATTCTAAATTCAATATTTGATATTCTTTTTAAATTATGAATATCGAACAAGTAATATAGAAATCCGAAGTTCTTTTTAAACCTCTTCAGAAAATTCACTTAACTCTGAAAATATTTTTTTTTGCCTTATTGTTTCTCTTTCAAGCTTTGCACATCCTATCAGTAATGATTCATAACCAAATTTATCACGAACACGTGTAACTGCCCTTAACATTTTCTTTCTTTTAACTTCATAATCTTCAAACAAATATTCCTGTTCATTAAAAGAAGAAAAGTTTGTAACACCCACACCAATCAATCTGACTCCGACTCTTCGTGTGCGTGCTTTTTTCATTAAGCTCCAGGCAGTTTCAAAAATTATCTTATCATCATCTGTCGGTTTAATTGTTTTAGCGCGGTTAAGTGTTTGAAAATCAGTATACCGCAGTTTTATATCAACTGTTGAAGCTTCCCATCCTTTATTTCTTAGGCTCTGGCAAACTTTTCCTGTAAGATAAAATAAATTATTCTTTAACTCCTCTTCGCTTGTAATGTCATTGCCAAAAGTATTTTCTCTTGAAATACTTTTTCTTGTTCTCTGTATTGTAAGATACTCTGTTCCCTCCCCGTGAGCTTTTCTCCAGAGTTCAATTCCATATTTTCCGAATGCAGCAGATAAATAATCAAATGGCAGTTTTGTTATATCACCAATAAGATAAATCCCCCGTGCGTTAAGACTTTGCCTCATAACTTTACCAACACCGGGAATTGTTTCAACCGGCATTGGAGCAAGGAATTCCTTTTCCATTCCTGGCAGAATATAAGTTATGCCTGTTGGTTTCATACAATCGGATCCAATCTTGGCAACGGTTTTATTACTTCCAATCCCTATTGAACAAGGCAGTTGCAGCTTATTCGAAATTTCTTTTTGAATTCGTGAAGCAAAAGCGAACATTGAACCATACATCCTCTGAGTGCCGGTCATATCCAGATAGAATTCATCAATCGAAGCTTGCTCAATGAGAGGTGCATATTGCTCTAAAATATTTTTTACTGCTTTTGAAAACCGGGTATATTCTTCGCCATGTCCGTGCATATAAATTCCGTGTGGACAAAGCTTATACGCAGTCCTAATCGGC
>JAWOIK010000159.1:0-3813 GCA_046484705.1 Ignavibacteriaceae bacterium
GGGTATTGAACCAACCAGAGGAGGCTTCGGGAAGCTCCTCCGGAGGTGGTATTGATATAGAAGCACTCGAGAAGATGCTTGTTTATACACTCGACAAATATGCTATGCTACAGGAAGTTGTAGAAATGGGCGAAAAATGGGCAGGCGGCAAAATGGTACTTCAGCCTTCTAATGCAAACCTGCAAGCGAAAGAACTTCCCATAGAAACCTTCTTTCATAAAATAGTAATGCTCCGCGACAGGCTGCGGGTACTCGAGCAGAATATTAACAGCAATTCCAGGTTAACTGATGAAGAAAAAATTGATCTGCAGCAATACCTTACCCGTATTTACGGGAGCTTAACAACTTTTAATATTCTCTTTAAAGATAAGGAGGACTATTTTGTTGGTTCAGGAGGAAAGTAAGAGCATATTTATTCATTAATACCTTCTATATTGTGCTTAAATAATTAAAAGCGCTATTTTTCAGCGCTTTTAATTACAAATATCAAATTCTTTTACTAATATGATCTGAATGATTTGTTTCCTGGCATATATTACCTGATTTTTAAGGTATATAAATATTCGTTGTTCTTATTGTTTTACAACCTTTTGTACCATAGAATCTCCATTCATAAGTTCAATGGTAACAAAATATATTCCCTTTTTCAAATTATTGGTATGTATTTTTTCACTGTCAGCTACAGGAACTTCCAAAACAGTTTGACCTGCAATATCGGCAACCACAATGCGCTTTAATGTTCCTTGATGTCGGATATGCAATTCGTCTGTAAACGGGTTGGGAAATACTTCGATATTAACCAATTGATCCGCATATAATCCGCTGGCAAGTGCAAAGTTTACAGTAACATTCTTATTACTATCCATAGTTAATGAAACAGGATTAGCTGTTGAAGTTAAATCTCCGCTCCAGCCGGTAAAATGATATTCAGACCCGGCAACAGCATTGAGACTCACTATTGTTCCCTCATGAACAGTGACAATACCGGTGTAAAGTTCATTATCCACTTCCACCGAGCCTAATCCTTCTGTTAGAATGGTAATGGTGTGTTGAATAATAAAAATTGCCACAAGGTCTCGTTCTGCCTCAGCAGTAAAGCTATATTCCGCATCAGTGGAAACCGGCAGTCCGTCTTCAGTCCAGTTTACAAACGCAAATCCTTCGTTAGGAGAAGCAGTTACAGTAACTGTGTCGCCTTCAATATAATTGCCTGAACCCGATGTTGTACCACCTTCAACCGGACTTGAGCCGGTTGTGATATTGTAAATATCCGGTTCTTCTGATACAGTAATTAACCAGTTTCGTGTTGCAAGGCCGTCATTTAAAATATAGGTAACCACTGAAGAGAAGTCATTCACCGTAACACCGGAAGTTTGATTCTCCAATCCTATTGTTACCTCAGAAACATCTGATGTAGACGTAAATGATGCTATCAGGTTTGTCAAATCTGTACCATTGACAACTTCAATATCAATGGTTCCTGCCTGTCCGTCTATTACAGCAGGGCCTGTTTGTGCATTAAACCAGAACCTTGTAAGAGAAAGAGGTTCGGCCACTTCCCTGATTTTTATTTTGCCATCGGTGTTATCAGTAAAAACACTGTAAAATACCCCATTTATCTCAACTACAGAAACCGTGGTATTTTTCACCTCAATATCATCGTAAACCTGTTCCAGATTGTTGTGCCTTGTATAAAGCTTTGTACCTGAAATACCTCCTATTGCAATTACAGTATCATTTCCGGCCAAAGAACTTACAGACGTAGCTAAAACATCAAAAGTATTGGAAAAGCCAATATCAGTCCCACTAATGGTTAATTCAGACACTTTATAGGTAGTTTGTTTATAAAGCGCTAAAACAGTATTTCCATTAAAAGCCATATCATACGTTGCAAAAATATCGGTGCCATAATTGCTTACACTTCCATTCCCGAGATTTGAGTTTACCATTATATAATACGTATTATCTGTTCCGGATGGCCACCGCCATATATTGTGACGGTGTGCGATGATAAAATAATCACCATTCGTATTAACAGCAATATTTGACCCTTTGGAAAAATAATCTGCACCCCACGACCCAGAACTGGAATTATTACGGTAACCTCTGTAAATAAGCTGGATAACAAAATCTGCAGCTGATTTATAAGCATACATAATATCAGGATGTGTGTAATCATCTCCTGAACTGCCATGGCTGTCAGTGTATGTAAGATGAACCACACCATTTATATCTACTGCTATATCAGGCTTCGAACATTTTCCGGTTCCGCCGATACTTAATGATTTAACAGAATCTCTTTCGCTCCATACATTACCATTATAGTTTAAGTATACAATAGTATCTTTCGAAACAAAAGCTATATGCGAATCACCATTAAGATCTGTTGCTATGCATGCCTCAGTGCCCGATCCGAGCAGTTGTTCATTTTCCCAGGTACCATCGGCAACCAGCCGGTTAAAATATATTCCACCATCCCTTTCATATACTATTGATATGAAATCATTGCCTGAACCTGCATCCAGCAAATTTCCATTAATAACTAATCCGACGGACGGATGAGAAAATGACTGACCCGTTAAGGATGATATTCCTGCAGAGAGTCCTGTAATGACCAAAATAAATAGTGTTAATAAATAGCGATTTTTCATTTTATTACATTTTAAATGTTCGACTATAATTTTCAATATGATATATTGTCAACAATTATCTTTCGATAATATGTTTAAAAGGGTGGTTAAGAAATAAGATGATGAGATGTAACCAATATACGTGCACAAATGTTTTTGGTTATAATAATTGTTCCAGTATCTGCTGAATATGTTAATCCTCATAAAAAAATAAATACCGGCCGGCAAGTTATTCTTTTGAATATTAAGTTACTTTATTCATTCGGATATCCTGTTGTATATCACATTAATACTGGATGGAAGAATTTTGAATTCTATCGGTGAATGCCCCAGGGTTTCGCCATCGGCTTCGACATGAATAAGCGGATCGGCATCAATTATTATATTGCTTCCTTTATAGCCCATTGTAAGGGGATGTTCAAGAATGGTACCGTTATAAAGCATTTTCAGGCTTTTTATAACATTTCGCCGGCTGATTTCTTTAATAATGGTAATATCAAACAGACCGTCATCATGGATAGCACCAGGGGTCTGCACCATGCCTCCTCCTGAATACTTGCCTATGCCCAGGCTGATGGTAAAAATTTTCTCAGATATTTTTTCCCCGTCAATCACTACATCGGTTTGGGTATGCCTATATGAAATAAGCGTAACAATCAGGTTCCAGAAATAAAGCATTTTGCCTTTTCTGCCCTTTTCCTTCTGGATATTTGTGCGGCGAACCACCACTGCATCAAAGCCCAATCCTGCGATATTAATAAAGTAACGCCGTTCGCGACGGGCGCCATGGTAAAAAAAAACCACGCCGGTGTCATGTAAACACGTTTTACCCTCACTTATTACTTTTACTGCGCCTTCGTAATCTGCCGGGATACCGAACATTTTGCCCCAGTCGTTTCCTGTCCCTACTGTTACAATGCTCAATGTAAGGTCTGTAGCAGGGCATGTGGTTTGCAGAAAACAACCATTCACGATTTCATTCATGGTGCCGTCACCCCCTACCGCGATGATCTTACGATAACCACTTGCAATGCCTTGTTTTGCAAGCTCAATGGCATGTTTCTTATACTCTGTAAACTGAGCTTCATAATTTATTTTATATGCTTTCAACAGATCAGATATAATCTGCCAGTCTTTCTTGCCCAGCCCGCGGCCTGCATTGGGGTTAACAATAACAAGCCAC
>JAWOIK010000259.1:0-3566 GCA_046484705.1 Ignavibacteriaceae bacterium
GCGGAAGGTTAACCTGAACTCCGGGGGGCATATCGTCCTCGATGAGACCGAGGCGATGATCGCAATCGATGTCAACACGGGCCGGCACAAGGGGAAGGGCTCCCAGGAGGAGGCGATCCTGGCCGTCAACCTCGAGGCCGTCGAAGAGATCGCCCGGCAGCTTCGCCTGCGGAACATCGGCGGGCTGGAGTATAAGCAGTACAATGCGCAGGCAGCTGGAGCGACCGCGCCCGCACCAGCTGCCATCATACAGACAGAGCGCACTTTTAACACTTTTCTCGGAGTAAAATATGTATTAAGACTTGCAACTGCTTTGGCATATGGATCAAGACAAAGAACTGCATCTTTACCTTTGTGCTTTACACTAAAGCCGTAATATTTGCCATACAATTCTCCATCAAGTTCTGTTTCCCACACGGCATTTTCGTCCTTAAGCATATTATATTGTTTCCCTGCAGTATCTTCAGCTTTATTGAAGATAATCAATGAAACTTTTTCAGCATTTGGTGTAAATAGTCTGAAAACTGTTTTCCCGTTTTCGACAATAGCACCGAATTGTTTATCGGAATAATGTTTATCCAGTTCTTTTTGTTTCTTAATAAATGCTTCTTTCTTTTTAGATATCCGGGTTTTTGTTTTATCACTTATATACAATGTGCTGCCTGTTATTGTGAATAATAAAATTACTAATAAAGAGATTTTAATGACAGATTTCATATTTTGTAGTTTCGCATAAAAGTTAAGTGGAACATAAATATTAATTACTAATTTACTTCCTCTGCATAAAACTCGCCATCCACAACCGGTGTTACACAAACAAGCGGGTTTTGCGGGACGCCAAATTTTTCAAATATTTCTTCAAATAGCTGAAACTGCATTCCCCTTTTTTCCAGCTTATGAAATTTTTTATAACTCATAAAGTTTCCGTTTTTGTCAACCGGTGCATCAAATTTATATGATTGTTCAAAGTCCTCCCTTACACGGCTTTTAAGAAATTTAATTTTATTATCGTCGCCGCCTTTACGTTCATAAGAAACTGCACGAAATTCTGTAACAACATCATTTAATATGATAAGATAAATATTTAGAATTATTTCATTCATTCTTTTTTGTTGAATTATAAATTGCAGCAAAACTTAAACATAAAGCTAATATGAATGCAAACTTGCACATTATACTTTCGATTTTAGAAATAAGAGAATAATTTTCATATGCCATCAACACAAATGCAATTATATTTGGAATGCATGTAAATATATATCCAAATAATAAAACGGAAGATATGGTTTTTACTTTTTTATCCGGCACTTTTTTGAGTGTTCTCGCAAGCCAGATAATAGTTGCAATTATCGGCAAGTAATAAAATGCACCATAAAGATCTCCAAGAGGATAATGGTATGATGCGTAGAGAACTGCACAACTCGTGACTGCAAATTCATCAATAATTATTTTGTAATAGAAAGTGAAAAAAAGCGGTGGTAAAAACAACAGATAGAGAAATTTGTTTTTAACATTATTCAATGATGCAGCTAACAGCACTCCGAGCGGCGGGAGATAACTTATAATTACAAAAGCAATGTAAACGAATGCCGGATCTTCAAATCCGAATGTACAAATGAAAGCCTCGGCGGATTGATAGAGAAAAAGCAATGTAACAATAACCATTGCCGTAATATTAAATCTACTTTTCTCGGCAAAAGTTATCAGATTTATGAGAAGCAGCAGTTCAATGCAAGCAATAAATAGCGATATTATTCCATTCCAATTCATATTCTTTTACCACAGAGAGAACAGAGAATCCACAGAGTTAACGGAGATCATTCTTTGTAAAACTTATTAATTAGTCTTTTTATTCCGTCTGTTAAAAATGGAACATTGAAATTAATTAGCAGTCCGAATTTTTTATTCATTAATTTCATATAGGTTAATACTTGAGCAATGTGTATGTCTGCAATAGCATCAACTGATTTAATTTCCAATATCAGCTCATTGTTGATCATTAAATCTAATCTATACCCACAATCAAGCTTTACCTCTTCATAAATCAGAGGTACTGCTTTTTCATTTTCTACAAATAAACCTTTTTTGATTAATTCATAAGCAAGGCATTCTTTATATGCGCTTTCCAATAGTCCGGGTCCCAATGCCTTATGAATTTTGATAGCTGATTCAATAACGGTTGAAGTCAAATCATTTATCATAATTCTCTGTTCCCTCTGTTGTTCTCTGCTGACTCTGTGGTTAATCCTGTCTTTATTTGCCGGGTCCAACCATTTTTTCCGGTCTTACCACTTCATCAAATTTTTCTGATGTTAGTAACCCCAGATCCATAGCTGCCTGTTTAAGTGTTGTATTTTCCTTATGAGCTTTCTTTGCAACCTTTGCCGCATTATCATAACCGATATGCGGATTAAGAGCAGTAACAAGCATCAATGAATTCTCAAGATGCTTTTTGATGTTTGTTTTACTCGCTTCAATCCCGACGACACAATTATCAGTAAAGCTTTCACAAGCATCTGAAATAAGTCTGATTGAGTTCAGAACATTAAAAATTATAACAGGTTTAAATACATTTAGTTCAAAATTTCCCATTGCGCCGCCGAAGTTTACCGCAACATCATTTCCAAACACCTGCGCACAAACCATAGTCATTGCTTCGCTTTGAGTTGGATTAACTTTACCGGGCATAATTGAACTGCCGGGTTCGTTTTCAGGAAGATTAAGTTCACCAAGTCCGCAGCGTGGACCTGAACCAAGCCAGCGGACATCATTTGCTATTTTCATTAATGATGCTGCAAGTGTTTTTAATACACCGCTGAATTCTACAAGTGCATCGTGATTTGCAAGTGCTTCAAATTTATTTGGTGCCGTTACAAATTGTTTACCTGTAATTTTGGCTATATGCTTTGCAGACTTTACTGCAAACTGCGGATGAGTGTTTAATCCTGTTCCGACTGCAGTTCCGCCAAGAGCTAATTCATACAATCTTGGAAGCGCCGCATCTATTCTTGCTAAACCATTAGTAAGCATTTGAACATAACCGCTAAATTCCTGACCAAGTGTAAGCGGAACCGCATCCATCAAATGCGTTCTTCCGATTTTTATAATGTCTTTAAATTCTTTTTCTTTAACTTCAAGAGCATCACGAAGTTTTGTCACCATTGGAATTAATCTTCTATGGATCTCTTCAACTGCTGCAATGTGCATTGCTGTGGGAAAAGTATCGTTTGATGATTGTGCTTTGTTTACATCATCATTTGGATGTATAGGTTTTTTGCTTCCCATTTGTCCGCCAGCTATTTCAATAGCACGGTTGGAAATAACTTCATTTGCATTCATATTTGTTTGGGTGCCGCTTCCTGTCTGCCATACAACAAGTGGAAAATGGTCATCTAGCTTTCCTTCAATAACTTGATCAGCAGCTTTTATGATGAGATCAGCTTTTTCTGCCGGGAGTGTGCCCAGTTCTTTATTCGTTAGAGCGGCAGCTTTTTTTAATACTCCAAGTGCGCGGATGAGCTCACGGGGGAATCTGTCACCGCCGATCTTAAAATTCATTAATGACC
>JAWOIK010000311.1:0-17759 GCA_046484705.1 Ignavibacteriaceae bacterium
ACAATATTTTGTGAATTGTCAACATAATCTTTTACTGTAAGTGGAAACTCTAATTGTGCCTGTGAATGAAGTGAGACCCCTGAAAACACAATAAGGAAATTGAATACAATTATTATTCTCTTCATTGCAGCCCCGGCGAATAAATAATAAAATAACTAATTCCAAATAACCAAAATTAATTGTTATTGTCAAATAAAAACTTAATTGTTTCCATCATCTCGTATAATAACCAACAATTGTAACATCACCGGACTATAATCATCTTCTTGGTCTCAACGAATGTACCTGCCTTCAACTGGTAATAATAAACTCCGCTTACTAATTGAGGTGCATTGAATTCTATTTCATAAACACCCGGCTGCATTTCTTGGTTAACAAGTGTCGCTACTTCCCTGCCAAGCATATCATAGATTTTCAACACTACTTGTAGAGACGCATCGCGATGCGTCTCTACATTTGGTATTGAATATTTAATTTTTGTAGTTGGATTGAACGGATTGGGAAAGTTCTGAAATAAACTGAAATCACTTGCAATCTGGTTATAATCCGGTGAGAGCCATGATGGATCTGCAGGAAAGAAGTACTCCAGCATTCGGTCGAGACTTGCACGCCATAGCCCCCAGCTATGTCCTTCAGGTCTTTCAAGCCAGTCAAGTTCATAACTGTTGCCAATCAAAAAATCTCTGAAGGTTCTCAACTCAGGAAAAATACCTTCATAAGTCCCCCAGATTGAACTCCATTTAATATCTTTTATTGGTCCGCTTGTAATCATCTCTAAAGTCTCATAGTTATTCGGCCAGAAAGCTGCTGAATGCAGTCCGCATAAACCAAATACTTCCGGATGATTATAACTGATCAGTGCAGAAATATTTCCGCCGAATGAATCACCAAGAACAAGCCTGTAATCAGCGCTTGCAATTGTTTTATAGTTACTATCAATATAAGGCACAAGTTCATTTACAAAGAAAAGACGGTACTGATTCCTTTTAGAAAAAGCATATTCTTCATTACGGTTATTGGGTGTTACAAAAACAGCAATAAGAGGTTTTAATTTATTCCTGTCAATAAGATTATCAAGAACCTTTACTGCTGCTCCGAGTGAGATATACTCTGCGCCATCCTGAAAGTAGGCTGTCGGATATGTAAGTGCCGATGAAGTATCATAACCGGGAGGGAGATAAATATTAAGCTGATAAGTTACAGATACATTTGTACTGTAAATTGATTTTGATACAACAGTACCATGCGGAATATTGGGATTGTATTGGATTTCCCACGGCTGAATATATAGTGGCATTGCTAATTCAGAGTTAGGACCAAATCCGCCCGGACAGGTGTTAGGGTTTTCTGGATCAAGTATCCAGTTGCTTCCATTCAGCACAAACTTATAATCGAGTCGTGCATCCATTTCAAACGTTTGAGAGTGATACCAGAAATTAGTTTGAGCAAGTCTGGTAAGCATCCAGGCATTTGCACTCCAACCATTAAAATCACCTGCTACAGTTACAGAACTATAATTTCCGAGATAAATAAAATTAGCCGTTGAATCTTCTATAAAAGGAATGCCGGCAGACCTTGCATATATCATAAAGCTATCAACAGCGGCGGTTTTTTCCTGAATGGTGGGTAAAGAATTTACGTGATCTATAAAATCCTGGAACTGACTCTGTGAATTTATAAGTGGAGAGAGAATGAATAACAGGAAGTAAAATATTATTTTCATAAGATGACCGATTAATAAAAAATGTTCTTCTAAAAATAAACTTTAATAATCGCACATCAAATGATAGAACAATAGAAAGTAAGTCGGTCATTCCTTAATCAGTCAATCCGCAAATTCAAAATCCCTGATTCACTTTAACAATAACCATTGTCATATCATCATTTGGTTCGGTAGTACCGCGGAAAGTTTGTATGGATTGCCAGATATCATTCATTATCCGGGAGGAACTTTGTGCTGATTTTTTCAGAAGCAGTTGTTTCAAATTTTCTTCGCCGAACAGTTCGTTGTTATTGTCCATTGCCTCGGTTATTCCATCAGAAAAGAAAGCATACATTTCACCGGGATGAAGCTTCATTTCTTCTTCAATCAATGTCTGTTCAAAGATAATTCCTTTTTCAAGTCCGAGTCCTATTCCTCTTGTTCTGAGCGATTGTACCGAACCGTTAACAGCTTTAAATAATGGCATATGCCCAGCCCTGCAGAATTTAACTGTCCCTGCTTCAGTATCGAAGAGTGCAAGTGTCATAGTAACAAACCAGTTTCTTTCCATTGTTTCGTACATACGTTTATTCACTTCAACAAGTATATCTTTTGGCGATACACTGTTGTTGCATGCAAGCTGGATCATGGTCTGTATTTTTGTCATATAAAAAGAAGCGGACAATCCTTTGCCGGATACATCACCAACGGCAACAAATAATTTGTTTTCTGAAACCTGAACAAGGTCAAAATAATCGCCGCCTACCTGCATAGCGGGTATCATCTCACCGCAAATATCAAGTCCGTTTATATTCGGAATGCATCGCGGCAGCAGGCTTTGCTGTATCTGTCTTGCAAGTTCAAGGTCCCGATCCAGCTTCAGTTTTTCTGCTTCGGATTCATAAAGCCTTGCATTCTCAATTGATACTGCAATCTGGTTTGCGGATGCATTCAACAGTTCAAGATCTTTTCCTGCAAACTGCGAACCTGAATATTTTAATCCGAATAACAGCAGTCCAACCACTTTAGATTTCACATTCATCGGAACTGCGGTATAAAACCCCTCATCTATCATCTCCCTGAAATTATCCGGGAAGATTCTTTCGAAGTCGTGCTGCTGTATAACAGGGAGATCGGCAGTGGAATTTTTATCTGTAATAAAACGTGCAAGACTTGAGTTTTTAATCTCGCATTCGGTTTTACTGATTCCGAAACTCTTAATTAAGTTCAAAGAACCTGTTTTATTATCTCTGATCAGTATTCCTAATTTTTTGAGCTGAAGCGCTTCAACAAAGGTTGTTTTGGTCAGTTCGAGTATGTTATCAAGTCCAACTATGGTTGCAATATCATTGCTGAATTTCACCAGCACTTTCTGATGGGCAAATTGTTCTGGGTAAAATTTTTTGGTAAGAAAATCCTGGAACCTGTCCTTTGTGGATTGAAATACCAAAGCAAATATTATAAAAAATACGCCTGCTATAATTCCCTGGTGATCCATTCCAAGAGCCTGGCTGATGCTCTGCCCTACTACATAAATAACAAAGAAATAAATTGCTGCAATGCCGAGTGTTGCTGTTCCGTAAATTATAGTGTTTTTTATTACCTCTCCAACGTCCAGCAATTGATATTTAAAAATTGCATAGGCAAAACCAATTGGGACAAGTACTAACAGTATAACAGGAGCATAGTATTCGGGTGAGTTATAAATGGTATCGGATATAGCAGGGGCAATCGTAAATGAATACACCGTTACAATAAATCCGAATAACATAGATATGAAAATTATAAATACAGGTACACGCTGTGATGTTGATTTAACCCTTCGGTACTGAATGAACAGGGATATAATAGCAACTATATTCAATATACCAAGTGCAAATCTCATCACTTCGATGAAGGAAAAAAAATGAGAGGGTGAAATAACCTTAGCATTTAAAGAAAAATGACCAGCCATATTACCAATAATTGAAATGAACAGCGGAATAAATATTAGTAAAAGTTTAACCCAGGTTTTTTCCATAAAGTGGAATGGTTTTGGAAAGGTCCACACAAATGCGAGAAGAATAAAGGGTAGAAAACTTAAGCCTACTATCTGTGCACTGCCTATAACAGTTGCAAGGAACGCGTTATCTCTGAATAAACTCTGGAAACCGCCATACTGCGGTACGAGCACCGAGGTTGCAGTAAAGACAGAAAGAATTCCCAGTGCGTAAAATAATCTTTGCGATAATCCGTCCGGTTTTGCCGAGAGGACAATGAATCCAATCAGCAGGTAAATTAGTGCACTTACAGAAGATGCAAGCATTCCGAATTGAATAAGTTTTTTAATGTAAACTTTCGTTTCAAGAATTTCGCCGCCGGGCTTTTTAACTTTGTATAAAACAGGATCACCCGAACTAAAACTGTTCAGTATCATCTGTGCCTGGTAAGGGGTTTTTATTTCTTCGTTCTGCATTTCAAGAAGCTGATCACCGTCCCTTATCCCCGCATTCCACGCAACCCCGTTCACTTTAACATGAGAAAAATATATAGGGCCTTCGGACATAATTCCTTCTTTTCCGGATTTCTGGATCCAAAGGCATTCATCATTGGATGCGATGTTTACAGCAACTGAATAATAAATATTAAGCAGTGCAACTGCTAATAAAAGAATTGTAAATACAATTACAATGTTAAAACGATATTTCAGAAAAAGTTTGGTCAAGTTATTAATATTTTTATTTTACTTTCACCACAATCATAGTAAGATCATCTGACTGGAATGCACCTGAAGAAAAATCCATCACTTCATTCCTTATCGTATTGAGAATTTCTTTTGCACTAAATGAGGCTGAAGCAACAGCCGTTTGTTCAAGCTTAAGATCTGAAAATTCTTCACCTTTGGTATTCATAGCTTCAGAAATTCCGTCCGTAAAAAGAATTATCACATCATCTTTCTCAAGTTCTATCTCTTCCGCTTCATAATCAATAACCGTTTTCATGACACCTAAAATTATTCCGCCTTTCATAAGTTTTATTATTTTGCCATCCCTTACAAGAAGCGGAGGATTATGCCCGGCGTTAACATAGTATAAAGTCTTTCTTTCCTGGTTAAGTATTCCCCAGAAAAATGTAATGAACCTCCCGTCCGAAGTATTTTCAGATATCAGGTCGTTTATCAGTGCGGTTGCTTCTTCAAGTCCTATGTGCTGCCTGCATACAACACGCAGGAAAGCCTGCATATTTGCCATAAGCAGCGAAGCTGGAATTCCTTTTCCCGAAACGTCCGCAATTGCAATGCAGTAATTATCGTCATCCAGTTTTATAATGTCGTAATAATCTCCCCCAACCTGTCTTGATGAAACATTCAGTGCAGCAATATCATAGCTCTTCAGTAACGGTATAGATTGTGGCAGAAGATTTTTTTGAATATCTCTAGCAAAATCCAGTTCCTCCTCAAGTTTATATTTTTCAAGTGCTTCCTGGAACAGTCTTTTATTTTCAAGTGATATTATTGCAAGACTTCCTACTGAATAAACAAACTCGATATCGGATTCACTGTAATTCTGCTGGCTCATCCTTTTACCAAGCAGGATTAATCCTTTCGTCTGACCCTGAAGCTGCATCGGTACTATCAGGTTTACCTCAAGCTCTGATAATTCAGGGAATTCTTTTTCAATTATTTCTTCCGTTAAGGATGATTCAATTTTCCTGTAGTCTATGTTTTTAATTTTTTCAAGCAGATTGTGATCGTGGAATTTGGATTCAAGTAACTGGATTTTATCATCTTCAAATTTTATTACGGCATATTTGGAAACAAGAAACTGTCCTATTAATGAAAATACCAGCAGCCGCGTAACTTTGGACGATTCATTAAACAGTCCAAACTCTTTACTGAGTTCAAATAACGAGTTCAACCTTTGTACACGGGAATCTAAAAATCTGTTTACCACTTTAAGTTCATTTATCATTATTGAGTTCTGAATAGCGGTAGCTGATATGTTAAGTATGGTACGTAGAAACACAAGATCATCATCCGAATACTCAAGTGAATTCAGTTTTTCACCAAGTGAAACTACACCCACACATTCATTCGATGAACTTATCTTTTCAATTACTTTCAGGTTTGCTTTTTCCATATACCCGTTAAACAGAATATTCAGATCAGAGCTGCTGTCAACCGGTACAGTGGGGAAATCCTTTACAATATTATCGGGAATTCCTTTTGATGATTTTACTACTAAGCTGCCATTTTCATTTAGTGCAACAAGTCCCTTTGTTGTAAGAAATTTACCCAGGCAGGTTAGCATTACATTGTTTAAAATAAAATTCAAATCAAGGCTGGAGTTGATGACCCTGCTGAATTCAACAAGCGCAGTGAGGTTGCGTTTAAATTTTATGTATTCATTATCCGGCATTTGTTTGCGCCGCTGAAATATTTTTTGTTAAAAGTACTTTGTTAAACTTTCCGGGTACTGAGATATATTCAACATCATCCATAAGAGATTTCATCAGGTACATGCCGAGTCCTCCCACCCTTCTCTGCCTGTAATATTTCTGCAGGTCGGGATCGGGAACCGAATCAGGTTCAAATGAATTTCCTTCATCCTGTATTATTACAATGAACTTGCCGTTGGTTAATTCAAGATTAATTTTTATTTCGCCTTCAGGATCGCGTTTATAAGCATGCTTAATAATATTTGAACAGGCTTCATCAACAGCAAGAATGATGTTCTCAACAATCTCTTCTTTAATTCCGGATGATCTTGCAGCGGATGCAATAAAATCCCTAATTCCGGAAAGGTTTTCTGTACGGCTTTTAACGATCAGCTCTGTATTTTTTAATTTATTTTTCACTGCTGTTTTTCTCAATAAATTTATTTATGGCTTCATCTTCAGATTTAAAGATTTCATAAAGAAGCGGAAATCCTAAAAGATCGAAAATGTTATATACTTTATCGGTCATACCGGAAAGTTTAATATCACCTTTATTATCTCTTATTTTTTCAATATAAGCCATAAACACACCTAAACCGGCACTGCTTATGTAAGCAAGATCCTTAAAATCAACAACAATCCTGAACCGGTTTGAATCGATCAGTTTTGTAAAATCATTTTCAAGAGCCGGAGCAGTATGAGCATCAAGGTAACCTTTAAGGTTGATAATGCTTACTTCGCCGTGCTCTCTAATTGATGTGTTGAACTCTGCCATTCCTTAACTCCGTTCGTATTATTTTTTTGTTTCCATTTAAAAATTACTAATGTGATATCATCATACTGCGAATGATTGCTTGAAAATATGGTCACATCATGAATTATTTTATTTGCAATCTGATCCGCCGGAAAATCCGCATTATCAATTAAGATTTTAGATAATCTCTGTTCACCAAAATCATCAAGTTCTTTGTTTTTTGCCTCTGTAATACCATCGGTATAAAGTATAATGGTATCATTGTCATTCAGGTCTATAACCTGCTCCTGCAAAGTGCTTTCAAAATACTCACTTGTTGTTAAACCTAAACCCAGTCCCGCAGGTTTGAATTCCTGTACTGCAGAATCCCGTACAAGTAATGCAGGACAGTGACCTGCTCTAGCTAAATAAAGTTTTTCATTTTTAAGATCGAATATGCCGTACAGTGCGCTTACAAAATTATTCCTGCTTAAGGTATCTCTTAAAACTTCATTGGCTTTAACAAGAATTTCCTTCGGACTGTCACTTATCCGTGACAGTGATTCAAAAATTCCTTTAACTTCAGCCATAATAAATGCTGCTGAAATACCTTTACCCGAAACATCTGCTATTACAAATCCGAATTTTTCTGCCCGTTCCGTTGATGGCTTACCAGATAACTCAAAGAAGTCGTAGTAATCTCCGCCTACTTCAAAAGCAGGTATGAATACAGAAGACACTGATATTTTATCAAGAACCGGATCTTTAGACGGCAGGATTTTTTTCTGTATCTCACGCGCTACATCAAGTTCTTTTTCCAGTCTTTCTTTTTCAATGGATTCGTTCAGCAGCCTGGAATTTTCAATTGCCACCGAAGCATAATCCGAAAAAGTGTTGATTGCATTTTTATCATCTTCATAAAATATTAATTCATTTTTCCGGACAGCTATTAAAAACCCTTTCAGATCATTATGTGTTTGTAACGGCGATACAAGAATATTACCGAATTTTTCTGACAGGGTTGACTTAACATTATAATCATCAATATTAAAAATCATCGTTTCACTTAGTGATGCAATTTTTTTATGGGTAAATAAAAATTCATTTATAAGTTCGGCATCAACGTATGCCGTATTTTTTACAGCAATCATTTTTTTATGTTCATTTTCCAGCAGAACAATCCATGCACCATCTGCACTGCTTACTTTTGTCGATATGTCTGTTACTGTTTCAGCAAGATCGTTAAAATCCAGAACCTGGGTAATAAGTTTACTAAAATACTGAAGTGATGAAACTTCCTGAGCCCTGCGGTCGTATACTTCTGCGGTTGGAATGTGAAACATAGTTGTAAAAAACAGGAAACTGAAATAGACTGCTCCGTATATTAATACCAAAGTAGAGAATTGGTTTAAAGCAGGTGAAAAACCGGAAAGCAACTGACCATGAACTCCATTTGATGAGCTGTTAATTAAGTTGATAATGAACAGCGCTGATATAACAATAGAAAGTGCAAGCAGTGATATTTTTTCTTTTTTATTAATGAATGCTATCCACGAAATCCTGATAGAGTTAATTACAATCAATATTATTGCGAGAATAAAAAATGTGTTCCTTATGTATGAAAACTCAGGTCCGCTGAACACTGTTGCCGAAACCGATGAAAGTAGAATAAATACTATCATCGTCTGAAAATATACTTTCAGGTTTTTACTTTGCTTATAATAGAACAGTTCTCTGAAGGTTATTAGTACATAGCTGAAAAAAACCAGGAAGATGATCACATAGATCAACGTAACAAAAGTTGAAATCAGTCCCGGATCAATATTCTGTTTGTTTAATTTATCAAAAACGCCGCTCATTAGAATTCCGGAAAAAGTAATTACAAAGAATGCAAATGCATTCAGGATTCCTACATTCATAATGAGGGATAAAGGTGCAGGCTTTTTCTGTCTTATCTTATCGGCTATATAAAACGATAACAGAATAATTGCCGCTGTTACAATTGCATCATTTACTAACGTAAGTATGTAAGATTCGGAGGAATAAACAAAAATTTTGTATGCTGCAAGTAATACAACAACCGAAATAAAAACCTGAAGTTTTGATTTTTTTATCATCTAAGTTATACAGAATATCAAATTATTAATTAACTGAGATTTAATAATGCAATCACAAGCTAAAATTAGTGCATTTTAAGATTACTTTAAAGAAAAGAATTACAGACGGAAAATGTCTTGAAAAGTGGCATTCTGGAATGATTAGTGGTACGAATATGAGTTCATATGCTGCTGAGTGCGGAGGTTAAATTTTGCATTCTTATATCCATTAACCTTTCATTTTTAAGAATTAGTCCTGAAATATTGTGTTTATTAAACCAATTCAGAACAATAATCTTTCTTAATGCCCCAAGAAATAAACTAAACAACACACTCAATGTTTACAATTTGGCTTAATCCCTAAATCTCAATCCCTTTAAGTTTTGGTTTAATTGTATCGGGATTTTCCGGCGGATCTGCCTGGAAGTTTCTCATTTCCTCTCGAAATTTCCGCATCTCTTGTTTCAGTTCATCCATCTGCTTGCGAAGTTCTTCGTTCTGATTAAAGAACATACTATCATTGAAAAAGAAGTTGAACCCGGGTGATGATGAATCGCCGAATATATCGAATTGGTCAAAGTTAAATTTCTTTAATGAATCAAGATTAAGGAAACGCTGCAACATGGTTGAATCTATCTTAGGATAGTTGAATTCGAACCCGTCAAAATTTGAAGAATCGCTGCTATGCACTTCAACTTTGAATTTACTTTTATGTTTTCCGTTATTTTTTTCAGAATAAACCTGAGCCTGCTTAAGCGCGTCTTCTATAATCGTATTTATGCTGTCCATATTCGGCAATTGAATATCCAGCTTCCGGAAAATTACATCCGGGAGTATTACTTTAAAGTTGTCGGAATCAAAATGAACTGAAAATTCTTTCGTCCAGCTTGAATCTTTTTTAAGCCGTTTAAATGTTGTATCAACCCTTATCTGGTAATTCATCTTAACAATATTCTTGTTCATGTCGGCTAAATCTTTTTCCATTTCCTGCATATCCTTACGGAATTCACTGTCATCAAATTCAAAAGTATCTGTAAAAATTGTATCGGGTGTGAAGAATATGTATTTATGATCTTTTGGCGGTTTATTATACCTGACAAGTTTTGAGATTTGCGGATTATCTAAAGCCTTTAGATCGACAGGCAGAATAGAATTGTATACACTGGCGTTTTTACTTCGGGCATAAGCCAGAATTTCCGAAGCAATAGCTTTTTGATAATTCCATAAATCCGGATTAATAGCAACAGTATTTTTATCGCTAACCAGAACCTGGGTCATAAGTTCGTCGGAGTACGATGCAATTATAGAATCAATTTCTTTTCGCTGTATTTCATCAAGATCCAAAGCCTGTACAAATTTTTCTAAATTATTCTCCTTATTAGTATTAACTGATTTTTTGATTTCGAAATATTCTGCTCCGCTTGAATCATAACCAAGCTTTAAGAAATGCTGATCAGTTTTATCCAGCGGAATTTCAGAATTGAAAGCAAAGTTAAAAATGTCTTCATTTGTAAGATCGGCAGCGTATAACAACGGCTGAAGGTTTTCTTTGTAAAGATTTGCAAGGTTTGCTTTCTGATCTTCTATAACATTTTTAATTAAATCAGGATTTACTTTAAGAGTGATCATTAAAGCTGCAGTTATTAAGGTTAAACCGAAAACCGGAATCCACTTTCTGGATTTAAATAGTCCCGGCTTTGAGGAATTCAATTCAGCGTTCAATCGGGTCTGAAAGAAAGGCGCTTCCGCAAGTCGTTCGTACGAGGATGAAGTCAGTTCTTTCAGTCTTTTCAGGTCGGCAAGTTCCTTCTGAAGTTCAAGCGATGAACTTATCTTCCCTTCAATATATAATTTATCCGCAGAAGAAAGCTCTCCATCTATATATGCGGAAAGCATCTGCTTATCTTTATTAAATGTTTTCATCATAGTAATTCCTTTTCAAGCGGCTGAAGAATTTTTTTCAGCCCCTCTCTTGCTCTGAATATTCGGGATTTTACTGTACCGATTTCACATTGCATTGTTTCAGCTATTTCCTGGTAACTGAATCCTTCTATATCCTTAAGTAACAATGGTATCCGCATTTTATCCGGTAGTTTTGAAATTGCATTGCGTACAATTTCACTGGTATTTGAATTTTCCGGAGAAATCTCATAACCGGGATCTTCCTTGTTATCCTTAAACGGAATAATAATTCTTCGAACGGTTTTCCTTCGAAGATGATCCTTGCACTTGTTAACGGTAATTCTATATAGCCAGGTTGTAAACTGTGATTCGAACCTGAAATTTTTCAGGCTTCTGTAAACAGTTATAAAAACCTCCTGCGCTATATCGTCAGCAGAATCCCTTTCATTAAGAGTCAGGTAAACAATATTTCTTACTTTTTCTTTATGTCTACTAACTAATTCCCCGAAGATATCTTCCTCACCATCAATAAACCTTTTGATAAGTGAAAAATCATCATCGAGCTTAAGGATCTTTGGAACTTCCATATTTTCCTTTATTTCCGAATTCATTGTTTTAGACGCCTTTTTAATTTTCTGGTTCCGCTAAACTATAAAACCTTTAAATTTAATTCTTAAAATACGGATAAATGGTTTTTAATACGTTAAGAACCTTGCATGAATAAACCCTTCTAAGTAAATTCACATTAAAATTTTTTGGAGATTATTTATGCGAACCAAACTTGTTGAAAAGTATAACGCCGTTATTATTGAACTTAAAGGAAATGTGATGGGCGGCGAGGATACCAAGGATTTTACCGAGACTCTTCATAAGCTTATAGACCAGGGTAAGACAAATGTTATTGTTGATCTTTCCGCAGTTAAGTTTATGAACAGTTCAGGCCTGGGTATGCTAATAAGCGGATTGACAACAATGAAACGGGCAAACGGGCATTTAAAACTTGCCAATGTTACAGATAAAATTGAAAGTCTTTTAATTATTACCAAGCTGATAACAATTTTTGAATCCTACGAATCTGTAGAAGAAGCAGTAAAAAGCTTGCCCGAATAATTCGGCTTTATAAAAGTATTTATGCAAACTCCGGATTCTTATTCGGAGTTTATTTTGTTTAAAAAGAAAATGTTAAAGGATTAATTTGAACGCTACAGTTTTAGTCGGAAGCCAGTGGGGCGATGAAGGTAAAGGAAAAATAGTTGATATTCTCAGTGAGAAGTTCAAAATAGTAGCAAGGTACCAGGGCGGTGCAAATGCAGGTCATACAGTTATTATTGGTGATAAGCAGTACATACTTCATTTAATCCCATCCGGAATTTTAAGAGATGATGTTATTTGTGTAATAGGCAACGGCGTTGTTATTGATCCTACTGCTTTGCTGGAAGAAATTGAGTTACTGAAAAAGAATGGTATTAATGTCGAAGGCAGACTTTTCATAAGCCACAATGCACACCTGATAATGCCATATCATAAATTATTAGATTCTATAAGCGAAAGCGGCGACAATAAAATAGGTACAACCGGAAGAGGTATTGGACCTTGTTATATAGATAAGTTTGCCAGGAAAGGAATAAGAATTGTTGATCTGTTAAACAGGACAGAACTGGAGAAGAAAATCAGATCAAACCTTAAAGAAAAAAATGAATTGCTTAAAAAACTGTATGAACATGAAGGACTGGATGTTGACGCAATTGTAAAAGAATACCTTGAGTTTGATCGAACAATTGATAAATACATAAAGGACGTACCTGCTTTCCTTAACAATGCATTGGCTGAAGGAAAATCAGTTTTACTGGAAGGTGCGCAGGGAACTTTACTGGACATTGACCATGGAACATATCCTTTTGTTACGTCAAGCAGTCCTACGTCCGGGGGAGCCTGCACAGGGACAGGAATTCCTCCAACAAAGATTAATTCTGTTATAGGTATTGTTAAAGCTTATACAACAAGGGTAGGTAATGGACCTTTCCCCACGGAACTTACAGATGAGGAAGGTGAAAAGTTAAGAAAGATAGGTTCTGAGTTCGGAGCAACTACGGGCAGACCGCGTCGATGCGGATGGTATGACGCATTTCTTGTTGCATATTCGCAGATGGTTAACGGGTTAACTTCCGTTGCAATTACAAAACTTGATGTATTAAGTGAGTTTGAAAAAATAAAAGTTTGTATCGGCTACGAACTTAAAGGTAAAAGATTAAAGTCCTTCCCTACTGCAGTAGATCAGCTTTCTGAAGTCACTCCGGTCTATGAAATACTTGATGGCTGGAATGAAGACATAAGCAATTGTTTATCCTATAACGATTTACCTCAAAAAACAAAAGAGTATCTTAATTTTATTGCAAGGCAATCCGGAATTAATATTGATATTATTTCCGTCGGGCCAAAACGCAAACAAACTTTCTTTAAGTAAACAATCTGTTTTTTTGATCGGGTGTAACTGTGAACTCCCTTCAATTAATTTTAATATTTTTTTTTAATCAAATAATTTTTATAATGTAACTATAAATCACATTCATCAGGATTTTCCGGATTTTGATGAGTACAGATAATCAACTACATAATATTGATTTATTACCGGATAATATCATCAACAAAAGAGGAAAACGACAATGAAAGCATACTCAATGCAATTATTAATAATTGCAATTATTTTTTCTGTTTTAGCATTCTTCGGATGCGAAAAGAAAACAGAAACAGCCGACGATGCCCAGGAAACTACAATAGAGTCGGAACCGGCACCAATTGAAGAAACTCAGGAGGAAATTACCGAACCTGAAGAACCTGTTGTTGAAATTCCCGACTTAAAAGGACAATGGACGGGTATATTCGATAAACGTAATACCGTTATGGAAATTACCGAACAGACTGACAGCAGTTTCTCCGGAAAACTTTCAATTAAATACCGGGAAACTATAAACCAGGAAGTAAAAGGAACTTTCAGCCCAACTACAAAACGAGTCTCCATGACAGACCAGATTCACAGTAAATATATGGGAAAATACAGCGGTAAACTTTCTGATGACGGAAAAAATATTTCCGGAACGTTTACTTCAAATCGTGAGGGTACAACATCAACTTTCAATCTTAATAAAAAATAAAGGAAAAGAGATCATGAAAAAACTACTTATATTAATTATTGCCGCAGCCACAATGCTCGTTATCACTTCCTGTGATTCGAGTGATGATCCAATAACTCCAACACCAACTGGAAGCATTTATCTGTCTTCAATACCGGCAGGTGCAGAAATCTGGCTGGATGGATCAAATACCACGAAAGTAACACCGGATACAATTCATAATGTATCACAGGGAGTTCACACAATAACATTATCATTGGAAGATTATAACGATTCTACATTCGACATTAGTGTAACCGGCGGTGAATTGAGTATTGTTACAAATGTTATGCTTGTTTCAAATATCTCCACATCACTTTATGGCCCGGTAAGAATTTATGAATCCTTTGGTACCAGTGCTCAACAACCAAGCGGACTCGATTTATCAAGCGGCAATGCCTGGGGTATCAGTTCTGATTCAAGCGGTGTTGTTGATATTTACTTTTTCAGCAACCAGGCTGGTTCATTGTATTTAATTCAGAGTGCCGATCTGGCAGGTTTGATAAGAGAAACCGATTTCAAAGTTGGTTCCTCAACAAATCTTTTCGATGAAGTTGACTCTCCTTTGAGAGATAATACATGGGTAACATCTATTGACGAAGCTGAAAATAATTATGTGTTTCTTTACGACCATGATGCACACTATTCTAAGCTTAGAATTGTTAACCGCGGCGGTGGTACAGGAATAGGTGATCCTGCCTGGGTTGACGTTCAATGGTATTATAACAATACCGTTCAGGATCCCAGGTTTTAACTTTAATTCAATCCTTAAATTAAGCCGCAGTAATGCGGCTTTTTTATTTCTATTAAATTGCTTGTTTCTTTGTTCAGTTTTTTCACTGTTTTTTTCTCTGGATTTTACTTTACTTTTATCTAATTTTAACCGCAGAAAATAACTTCATTTCTTAAGGTGTCATTATATGAAAATGTCCGGCGGACCTGCCTCTGTTAATTTTAAACTGTTACTAATTTTTATAGCACTTGTTATAGCTGGCGGCACACTCTACTATACTCAATCACTTGTAACAAAACTTCAGGAGAAGGAACGCCAGATTGTTGAGTTGTATGCCAAGGGGATTGAATACATTGCTAATACTACTAATCCCGATGTTGATATAACTTTTCTTTTTGATAACATAATTAAACCAATCGATTTTCCGATGATTATTACAGGTGGTGATGACGATTTATTAGTACGTGATAAAGCCGATGTACGAAATGTAAAATATGATACAACATTATCCGACAGTGAGTTGAAAAAATATTTTGCAGAACTTATTAAGGAAATGGATGTTGTTCATCCCCCTATAGTTGTTTCTTATGAAGAAGGTATACTTCAAAAAATTCATTACGGTGATTCGGAATTAATCAGACAGCTTCAATTTTATCCTTACCTTCAGATTATAATTGCAGCGTTGTTTATAATACTTGGTTATGTTGGATTCAGTCATATTAAGAAAAGTGAACAGAGAAACATATGGGTTGGAATGGCTAAAGAAACCGCTCATCAATTCGGCACCCCTATTTCAAGTTTAATGGGCTGGCTGGAGATGCTTAAAATAGGTTACAATAACCCGGATAAAGTACTTGATATTGCAAATGAAATTAATGATGATGTAGAAAAATTAAACAGGATCACCTACCGGTTTTCGAAAATTGGTTCTGCACCTGAAATGAAACTACGTAATGTTTATGAAGAAGCAGAAAAAGTTACTGCTTATTTTAACAGACGACTTCCACAAACCGGTAAAACAGTTGAACTGAATGTATCCGGTAATTCTAATACCGAGGTTAAATTAAATGCTGAGTTATTCGAATGGGTACTGGAAAATTTAATCAAAAATGCTCTCGATGCAATTGAAAATAAACAAGGCAGGATTGATATAACTGTTTCTGAAACAAACCGGAATGTAGAAATTGAAGTAGCTGACAACGGTAAAGGTATTGACTTGAAACGCAGAAAGGATGTGTTCCGTCCGGGCTACAGTACAAAACGCAGAGGATGGGGTTTGGGGCTAAGTCTTTCAAAAAGAATTATTGAAGGTTACCACGGCGGTAAAATATTTGTAAAAAGTTCCGTCCCCGGTGAAGGGACGGTCTTTAAAATCAGTTTGAAAAAATAACTATAGACTGAACGGATATATAAAAGATATTCTCGGTTCAATCCTCTTCTGAGTTTCATAATCAATTATATTATCGCCTGCATCTCTTATTGGTGTAAACGTCCAGTGATATACTAACGATATCAAAAGATATGGCATTGGTTTGTAACCAAGCTCGGTGTAAAGATAAGACCTGTCATCAAGTGTAAATATATCTTCTTCATCCTCTATTCTTACTTTGTCATAACCAGCGCGGACCACGAACGGTGCATCCTCCGGAGCAATCTCTGATGAAAGATGAAGTATTCCGCTTCTGGCGGTTTTATCAAGCCGTTGATATGACCCAACTATATCAAACAGGTTTAATACGCGGACAAATAGTTCGCCGTACCAGCCGTCATCTGCATTAGTGGCAAGTGCGAGAGTCTGAACCTTACTGGAAAAGGTGCCTTCATCCTTAAATACTTTGAACCTGTCTAACTCATAAAATGAGTTGAAGTAAGAAGGTATATAGTTATCGCCGTTAAACCTTCTCTCAAGTTTTGCCATTGCTGAAACCAGACCAAGCCCCTCCAAATCTAATTTAATTCCGGTTGCAACACCGCTGCCGTAATTAATAATTTTGTTGTAATCGATATAAGGAGTTAACGTTAAAAGCGATGATTTAATGACCGGAAATCCGATATCTATACCTATAATATTCAAAGCGCCGTCATCCTGTGTAATTTGAAATTCATCTGTAACAGGATTATAATTTCCGCCAAGCACTCCTGCATACTGGTTAAAATCAACAGCATACGTTGCACCGAGTTCAAGATTTCTTAATATAGGTAAATCAGTTGCAGTGCTGAATTGCAGTGGTCTTATATAACCTCTTAATCCGAATATTCCTCCTTCAGCAAATGTTCCGTAAATAGATTCAAATCCGAACTGACCGAAATCAATATCAGCTACCAAACCAATTTTTCTTGAATCGAAGGAAGGACTATTGTTGTACCTGTTCATAATAGTTCCGTGACCGATTGTATGATAATCGAGTGCACCGAGTTTTATATAAACTGGTTCATTCTTTAAACCATATCTTAAATACCTTATAAGGGAAAGATAATCGGAAAACTCATTAAAATTTTCTTTACGAAGTTTTCCTTCACTGTCGAAATCAAGATTTAGATCCAAGCCTACACCGAAATTCATAAAAGACACTTCCGGACGAAAACTTATTCTGTAATGAGGTTCGCCATCAATCCACATCAAACCAGCGCCGCCTGTAAAAACACCTTCATCCTGGCGGGGATACTGATTGAACTGTGCGAATAAATTAATAGAGGTAATTGTAATTATTATAACAGTAATAATGGTTTTCATTTTCTGCCTTTCTGAAATATTTTTAATTAAGCTGATTCAAGATAAGAATTAATATATTTCTATTCACCATTTAACAATGAACTATTGACAAGTGTTAATTGATAATGGTATAGATTAGAACTAATTTGAGTACAAGTTCTGGTAAACCTTCTGCAGGAAAGGTAAAAAAGTTATGAGTAAAACTTTAAATGAACTGAGTGAAAGATTATTTCTATGATTTTACGAACTTTATCAATCCTGATTATAATTCTCCTTACTTCATCTGAAATAATT
>JAWOIK010000122.1:0-6567 GCA_046484705.1 Ignavibacteriaceae bacterium
ACTTATAACAGCATTACAAACACTGCGTATTACAGGCGAGGTTATTACCACTCCTTTCAGTTTTGTTGCAACCACACATGCATTGCATTGGAACGGTATTAAGCCGGTCTTCTGCGATATTGAATCTGAGACATTTAACCTTGATCCGGAAAAAATTGAAGCAGCTATCACGCCTAAAACAACAGCAATAATGCCAGTTCATGTTTATGGCAATCCCTGCAATGTTAAACATTTACAGAAAATTGCAGACACTTACGGACTGAAATTAATTTATGATGCCGCGCATGCTTTTGGCGTAACTATCAATGGAGAATCGATACTTAATTTTGGCGATCTGTCAGTATTAAGTTTTCATGCAACAAAAGTTTTCAATACATTTGAAGGCGGAGCAATAGTCTGTCACGATGAAAAAACAAAACAAAGAATAGATTTCCTTAAGAATTTTGGATTTGCAGATGAAGTGACCGTTGTAGCACCGGGTATAAATGCGAAGATGAATGAGTTCCAGGCAGCTCTGGGGATATTACAACTAAAGTATATTGACAAAGAAATAGAAAAAAGAAAAAGGGTTGCAAAAATTTACCGCGAGGGATTGGCGGGAATTGAGGGTATAACATTTTTATATGATATAGAAAAAATAAAGCATAATCATCAATATTTCCCAATCTTAATTGATAATCAGAAATACAAAAAAACCAGGGATGAGGTTTATGAATATCTTAAAGAGCAAAACATATATTCAAGAAGATATTTTTATCCCCTGATCAGCCAATTCCCGACATACAGGGGGCTGCCTTCCGCGGCAAAAAATAATTTGCCCATAGCAGAAAGAATTGCTAAAGAAGTTCTTTGTCTTCCGATGTATGGGGATTTAAATAAATCCACACAAGATCTAATACTTAACAATTTTAAGAGAAATAACACTCAACTATGAAAAATATTATCCTTTTTGGTGCTGGTTTGCATGTTCAGTATTGTATAGATACTATCGAGAAGGAAGGTAAGTATAAAATAATCGGAATCACAGATTCAATTAAACCAATTGGTACTGAACTTTACGGTTATAAAATAATCGGAAGACAAGAACATATTTCAGAGTTAGTAGAAAAATATAATATTGCAGGAGGAATAATAACTATTGGTGATAATTGGTCGCGGAAATTTGTCAATGATTTTATTGTTTCAAAAGTACCGAATTTTAATTTTGTTAATGCTATTCATCCAAGCACAATAATAGGAAGCAATGTAACTATGGGCGTAGGAAATGTCATAATGGCTGGTGTTATAATAAATCCTGGAGCAATTGTACGAAATTTTTGTTTTTTTGCGACTGGAGCTCAATTAGAGCATGACAGTTTTCTTGATGATTATGCAAGTATATCAGCTGGAGTCGTTACCGGTGGTAAAGTGTCCATAGGAAAATATTCTGCAATTACACTTGGTGTTACAATTTTAGATCGTATTAAAATTGGTGAGAATGTTGTGATAGGTGCCGGTTCTCTTGTTATTAAAGATGTTCCCGATAATGTTGTTGCTTACGGTAGCCCAGCTAAAATTATAAGAACCCGTAAAGTTGGCGAGAAATATTTAAAGTCGGAGGAAGAATAAGGTAATGGATATTTCTGTTATAATTCCTGTTTATTATAATGAGGGGAGTATAAGAAATACATTTTTACAAATTTCTGAAATTCTAAAAAGAAATAAAGATGTTAAGGATTATGAAGTAATTTTTATTGACGATGGTTCAGAAGATTCATCATTGGACGAAATCCTAAAATTAAAAGACACATTTTCTTCTGAGAATATAAAAGCAATAAAATTCACAAAAAACTTCGGACAAATATCAGCAATTCGTGCAGGCTATTCTATAGCAACAGGAAAAGCTGTCATAAATATTTCCGCTGATCTTCAGGACCCTCCTTCTTTAATAAATAAAATGATTGAGATACATTTAAGAGAAAAATATGAAGTGGTTATCTGTACGCGTGAAGCAAGGGAGGAAAGTTATTTCAGGAGAAAGACTTCATCAATATTTTATAAATTAATGCGATATATGAGCTTTAAAAACATGCCGGAAGGTGGGTTTGATTTCGTTCTAATAAGTGATAAAGTTAAAAAAGCACTACTCAATAATTCAGAATCAAATCCTTTTTGGCAGGGTCAAATACTCTACTTGGGATATGGAATAAAATTCATCCCTTATACCAGACAAAAAAGAGAAACCGGCGTTTCGAGATGGACTTTTTCAAAAAAAATAAAGTACTTAATTGATGGGGTTCTGAGCTATTCTTATTTACCCGTAAGATTAATGTCACTTATTGGTTTGATTGTATCTTTATTCGGTTTTATTTATGCTATCGTTATTGTAATTGCATGGTACTATGGAAATGTTCCTTTCTCTGGATATGCACCAATTATGGTTCTAGTGTTAGTATTATCAGGATTTCAAATGCTTATGCTGGGTATTATTGGCGAGTATTTATGGCGCACATTAGATCAGGTCAGGAGCAGACCGCCGTATATTATTGAAAAAATATATGAATAACCGAATCCTGAGGAATTTCTTAAAGAATAACATCCTGCATTTTATCAAATATTCTTTTGTCGGGATTGGCAATCTTTTTTTTACACTGATACTGTACATAGTATTCTTAGAAGTATTTTATCTTGAATACAAAATTGCATTTACACTTTCCTGGCTTGCAGGAGTTTTCTTCACTTATTTTATTAATTTTATGTGGGTATTCAAACCAGAAGAAAAAATAACTTTCAGGAAGAGGCTGCCAAAGTATTTTTTTGTCTTTCTTTCATCCTATCTGATAAACTTATTACTACTAAATATACTCGTGGAGTATTTTTCATTAAAACCACTCTTCGCACAACTATTCATTATCCCACTGGTTGTTCTGATCAATTTCTCCGGAACCAAGTACTGGGCATTAAAATGAAGAACATATCATTATATATCAAAGGGATGACTAAAAAAGAGCTTATACAGTATTCTATACTGGTAATAATTTTCTGTTATCATCTGATCGGAATTTTTCCAATCACCAGATTTGAAACAGACTCGATAGCAATTGCAAACGCCTGCGAAGAAATGATCCAATCCGGAAAGTTTGAAGAAAATGTTTTAGGGCATTCCTACCATATGCAGTCCGGCACTTACTTTCTGATTGTTACAGTAGCTAAAACTTCAGGATTAAGTGCATTCAGCAGCTATTCTATTTTAACAATCATCTTTGCATTTATTTACTGGATATTCCTTTTCCTGCTTCTCAGAAAAATCACAAATGCTAAGCCTGTTTTAATAATAATAATTTTATTTCTGTTTCAGGAAATATTCATTCTGAGCTATTATGCGAACAGTGCTGTTATTGCGAGCGCATTCTGGATAGCTGCGTTTTATATATTATGGACAAAAAATGATAATTTCAGTCTAATTATATCAGCATTATTACTTTCATTAGCTATGTGGTTCAGAGTTGATGCAGCATTTACGTTCCCATCAGTTTTTATATTGCTTTATATGAAAAATAAAAACTTAAAATCTGCATTTTTAAAATCGATTATATTAGCAGTAATTGTTATCCCGATTACACTTCTTTTAATGCAATTAATGAATGCAAATGTTGCAGGTTTTTTAGGCTACACCCAATATCACGGTGAATTATTCGGGACTGATCTAAATATTGGTATATTTGATCTTTTTGTAATTAAAGCGCACGCAGCATACTTTACAGTATTACTCGTTTTTATGATTTCTTTTGGTTTATACACCTTATTCAGAGAAAAAAAAATTATACCTGTTTTATTTTTAATTAGCGGCATCCTCTTTTATTATTTTCTTGGAATAAATAATGCGATCGCTCCTAAGCATCTTTCATACTACACTTTATTTTGGTGTGTAGTAATATTATCGGGATTGAACTCTTTTAATAAATTTAATCCGTTCACAGAAAAAGTCCTTGTCCCGTTCAGCATTTTTCTATTTGTTATACAATATATAATCGGGATAAGAATTGATATCGGATCAGTTCCATATCAATTTGATAAATATTCAACTTTAAATCCTTTTCCAACAATTTTTTCGATGGGGTCTATTAATCATAATAAAGCATCGATTAAGAATGCCGAATTTGTAATTGGTACAGGCACAAAGATATCTACACCCGATGAGTTATCTGCTTCAAGCGGGCTATTATTTTCACCAGTAATGTGGTATAAACAAAAAGAAGGGTTGTATGAATCATTCAATAAATTATCATTTATACTAAACCACGATGTAAATGATACTTTGATATTAAACGTTTCTGATGGAAGTACACAATTTGTAATTAATAATTTATTAACGAATGGTTATAAATGGGAGGAAAAGCAAATTGATTTTTCTTCAGATATCCATCATTTGACATTTATAAAAACCGGTTCACCAATAATCAAAGTTACCCGTCATTCTGTTAATAAAGATAACTTTGAAGAGTTTCTGATGAGTTTCGCAAATGTAAAAAGCAGCAATCACTATTTCGTTTTTATCTGGGACTGGCAGAATTATTATACGCAGGAAATGAGTCTGCCTTTTATTAAAAATATCACTTATCACATACATAAACTGAAATGATTTTTGGATGGTTACTTTGATTATTAGCAGACAGTATATGAATCAGGCATATAAAATTGAAAACTGAGTACTTATTTTACTTCTGCGATGGAATGGGGTCAGTATTTGATTCACAGGTATTGTCTCTATTAAGAGGGATCTATGAAAGAGATGAATTTAAGAAAATATATTTGTTTTTAGGCATCAAAAGTGAAGAACAGAAGAATTATTATTTAAGCAGCAAATCGACTCCTGAAATAGAGACAGTATTTTATAAATCTTCTCCGAACTATCCATTTTTCAATTTATTTGTTCGTAAGTCATTACGAAATACATTAACAAATCTGAATATTGATTTTAGGAAGGTATTAATTCACACACGCGGCGAAATGATTGCATGGCATTTAAGCAAAATTTTGGGTAAAAAATACCATAAAAATATTATTCCGGATATCAGGGGAACAAGCATTGAAGAAATTAAAGAATTTTATAATTTGAATAAACTTCAAAAGCTTGTTAAAATAAATAATAACATAAAGGCTCTTCAGAAGTTAAACAGGTTTACTAAGATATCTGTGGTTTCCGGCTCACTTAAGGAGTATCTGGTAAAAAATTATAATGTGAATCCGGAAAAGATTTTTATAACGCACAGTCTTGCAGGAAAAGAATTTACTTTTAACGAAGAACTGCGTAAAAAAGTAAGAAATGAATTAAACCTGAATGAAAAAGATTTGTTAATTGTTTTTTCAAGCGGGGGTACTGCAAACTGGCAGAATAATGATCCGCTTAACTGGTTAGCAGATAAGGGATTTAAAGTTTTGAATCTCTCTAAAAAGGAACTCCGGCATATAAATATCATAAATAAATTTGTAAGCTATTCAGAAATGCCGGAATATTTAAACGCAGCTGACGCTGCAATAATCTGGCGTGATAAAAGTATTGTAAATCAAGCTGCATCACCAGTAAAATTCAGTGAATATATCTGCTGCGGATTGCCGGTAATTGCAAATAACTCTGTGGATATGATCGCTGAATACATAAAAGAGCATAATTGCGGTTTGCTAATTGATAGTTTTGATGAATTAGAAGAAAAAGCGATACGGGATTTAAAGCAAAAAGATCGAAATAAAATTTCTGAAGAAGGGATCTTTAATTTTGGCATTGATGCAATAGCTGATAAGTATATCAGCACTTATACTTCAATAAATAGTTTATGAAAGTATTAATCGTTTGCAGCGGTAATGCAGGATATATCAGTCCTTTTATAATAGAACAATCCGATTCAATCAAAAAATCAGGGATTGAAGTACAAATTTATCCCATTATTGGAAAAGGAATCGTCGGATATTTGAGTTATCTGCCCAAACTCAAAAATAAAATTAAAGAAATTAAACCCGATCTTATACATGCTCATTATGGGTTATCCGGTTTGGCAGCATGCATGCAAAGAAAAATACCAGTTATTATTACATTTCATGGAAGTGACGCTTATTTACCCGGAATAAAGTTACTTTCTCAGGTTGCCTCCAGATTATCAGCCTTTAATATATTTGTTGAAGATAAAATAAAAAATAAAATCAATTTTCATAAAAATAATGCAGTAATTCCATGCGGACTTAATTTTGATATCTTTTACCCTATGTCGAAAAATAGTGCAAGAGAAAAATCAGGGTTAGATAAAGATAACCGATATGCACTATTTTCATCCAGATTTGAAAATAAAGTAAAAAATTATTCCCTTGCGAAAAAAGCTTTGGAAAAGATTGATCAAAAAATCGAACTGATAGAACTAAAGGGCAAAACAAGAGAGGAAGTAAATTTATTATTGAATGCCTGTGATCTCTTTTTGCTCACTTCAACATCAGAAGGTTCGCCGCTGGAGGTCTGCCTGGTCAGCGATCAGGCGGCCCTGGTGGAAGACGCCATCAACGACGTGGAAGGGGCGGCCCTGATCGGGATCTGTCTCG
>JAWOIK010000204.1:0-4090 GCA_046484705.1 Ignavibacteriaceae bacterium
CATACCGGTTTAACCCATCCTGGGTACCGAACCACATAAATCCGTTTTTATCCTGGAAGATGCAGGTAACTGCACTTTGAGAGAGTCCATTTTCAACTGTCAGATGATTGAATGAATAATCGGTCTGTGAAAAGACTTGAGAAAAAAATAACAGAACAAAAATCTGACTAAAAAGAATCAATCTTCGCATGGGTAGAATCCGGAAAAATTATGGACAATCAAATCAAACTTATTGCACTTAAATATTATTAATTAAAACAGCCTATTTAATATTAACAGCCCTTAATGTAATTTACAATTAAGGGCTGTCATCTAAATTTACTTCATCAGAATCATTTTTTTAGCAGACACAAAAGCACCGCTGTTAATTCTGTATATATACACACCGCTGGCAAGTTCACCTGCATTCCAGTCTATGCTGTGGTAACCTGCTTCCAACTCACGGTCAACAAGAGTTGTAACCAGATTTCCCAGTATATCATACACCTTCAGAGTAACATGATTTTTCTCAGGCAGTTGATAGTTAATGGTTGTACCCGGATTAAACGGATTCGGGAAATTATTATCCAATCCATACTCTGTTGGTATGTTTACCAATGCATCATCTTCGCCTGATCCTTTCTTCAGATTCATGCCCATAGCGTTCATTGAAAATTTCCAGGCATTCGTTAAATGATTAAAAATGTAAACATAATTTTTCTGTTTCGAATCGAGTAAAGCCTTTCCTAATTCTGAGTTAGCCTGATTTATTAGCTGCTCACAATTAGAAACCTGACATGCACCCGGCTCCATCGCTTCATCTCTTGCAATTACAGCCAGTTTATATGAACCTTCCCGGAGATAAAGAATTGCAAGATCAACATTATCACCAAAATCAGCATTGCTAATATAGGTGTATATTGAATTCACGGCAGAAGTGATTTTATCATAAAAGCTCAACCCTTTGTTTGTCTTCAAATGATTTCCATCATTTTCGAAATAAGTAAGTGCAGTAATAATTGAAGAGATTGCACTGTTCAAATTTTTCCTGGTATTATTATCCAGCTGGCAGTTGTTATTTGAAGGACAGTATTGAGCCATAATATTATTCAGCTCATTTAATGCGTATTGAATGTAAATCTGACCTGTGAACTCCGTCGGTTCTTCAAAAGGTGATATATAAAATGAATGTTCTGTTGTAATAATGTATTGACTATTATTAAGATTTCCATCCGGTACATTATCGGATGCAATAACACTTACATCGTAATTACCAATTAATGAAGTTTCGAGTGTTATGGTATAAATACCGTTTCCGGTAAGCGTTAGAAAACCGACAACTTTTTGACCATCCGGAGCTTTAACCTCTATGCTGATAACTGCATCATTAACCGGTTCACCTACTGTTTTAGTATGATCGCTCAGTCCGCTCGATTCACCTCCCTGAATTAAACTTGCCTCCAATAAAACCTCAACAGGAATCGGGTTTCCGTTTTGATCATTCTGCAAAATATAACGTTCTTTATCCGACCTGAATTGCAGCACCAGATCTGATTCATTAGACATATATACTCTTAAGGGTTCTGTTGAATCAGGCGGAACATTCTCTTCAATAGCATATTTCCAGGCACCAATACCAGGATTATTTACCCGGAAAATTTTGTAGGGTTTACCAAATGCAGCAGTACCATTTAATACTTCCACATCATAACCGGAGGAAGCAAAATTACTTTGAGTAATTGCACCCGGAGGAAGATTCGGAGGATTAGTTATTTCTACACCCGGAGGCAGTAATACAAGAGAGTATTCACTTCCCTGCCATGATAACCCCATCTCAAGAGTTCCACCCTGCCATTGTAATCCGCCCTGCCATTGCAATCCACCCTGCCATTGTAATCCGCCCTGCCATTGCAATCCACCCTGCCATTGCAGACCACCCTGCCATTGTAATCCGCCCTGCCACTGCAGACCACCCTGCCACTGCAATCCGCCCTGCCATTGCAATCCACCTGCAAAATATTCACTGCTTATTTCTTCAGACAGATAAGATATCTGCAGACCGAGCAGTCGTAGCCAGATGATATTAACAGCGGTAGGTATTTCAGTAGAACTGGCTATTTCATAATATTCACCACCGGTTTCATTTGCAAGCCAGCTCATCAAATCCTGATTTTCATTTAATCCTTCAAATCCTAAGGTATATATTCTAATTGAAGGGTCAACATTCATGTCTGTAATTAATGTAAAAGGTGAAATCTCACCGGCACTGAACAGTATAATAACTTTTTTATTATCTGATGCTCCGGATAACATTTGTTGTGCTGCCTGAATTCTTTCAGCAACATTACCGGTTTGATTTGGTTCCAGGTTATTGATCAGATTGTTAATCAACTGATTATAATCATTGCTTATCGGCTCATTGTAAACAGCGCTTGTTCCGTTAACCCAGCCTAACCTGTCACCCATTCTTAATTTAGTAACAAGTTCAATCGCTGCATTTTTGGATGGCGCAAATCCATTAAGTACAAGCGGAGAATTGTAGTTGGTTGTTCCGTCGAACACCAGGACTATATCGTAATAAACATCACCGAGATTATTATAAATATAGTTTATCCCGCCGATATCATATTTGGTAACATCCTGTTGATTTGAATATGTTTCGGGATGAAGACTTCTCTTGTTTGTTTCACCATTATCAATCCGCCCGTACATAGTAGCCAACTGATTATTGTTTTTCATTAACAAAGTATAATTGAAATCACCCGGGTTGTAGAGATCTGCCAACCCTGAATAATGTCCGATCTCGTGTGCAGCAACATTACGTACATCCAGTTTATCACCGGATTCATCCAAAGCCCACTGAAAATGATTACCCGTAGTTAATGAAACCGGATCGCCATTGAATGCTATATCTATATCAATCATTTCACCATTCAAGGCGTTATATCTTACTCTTGTTACAGCAATAACATTTGTAGGTGCACCTGTTGTATCCTCCCATGCACTTGTAGTTGGAATCCAGACCACGTTATTAATACCATCTGCATTGCCGCCCCATATTTCAGAATTGGAAGAGTAACTGCGTGAATAATTTAACTGTTCCAAACCATTCCACGTATTAAACGCGGCTTCAATTTCAGCGGCATATCCGGGTTTATCCAAGACTGACTGGGCTATCTGATAATTGCCTTTACCATCTTTCCAGTGCAGTGGAACTCCGGCTAGTGTAGTATTAACAATGTAATGGTCCCCTTCATCATCTGCTCTTACAATTGCATGAGAAAATTCTGAAGTACTTAAGGTATTGCCTGAGTTATCAAGTCTTGTAGCTGATGCGCTTACAACTTCCCCGTCAGAAAGAACAGCATCACTAAGATTTGCAAGAAAATCTGCTTCACCTGTAAAATCTGTTGTAACTTCGGTTTCACCTATAAATCGTTTACCTTCCCTGTTACCCAAACCGGTGTTAGCGAAAAATTGAATTTTATAATTTTGATGAGGGCTGCTTTCCAAAGTTCCCTGAATTGCAGTGCCGCCTTTAATAAGAGGCAATGCCGATTCATCCTGCCAAGTATAAAATATATCAAGTGTTGGATATTGCTGTGAATCATTTGCTGATGACCCCAATTGAATACCCAAAGTTGAATTGTTATAAATTGAATTATAAAGTATTGAATTATTGTTTCCTGACTGAACAAAAATACCCGAACTTGTATTATTATAAATCTGCTGATTGCTGATTTTATTATCACTTCCATTGATAACCATTCCATATCCGGAATTATCAGAGATTATATTTTCGGTTGAAAGTGAAAACCCGGATGTGTTAATAGATATTCCCGCAAATGTATTTTCTGAAACTAAATTATCTGTCAGTATACTATTATCGGCTCCATCAGATATGTTAACACCAACACCTGAGTTGGAAAAAATATTATTGTTAATATTATTGTCCGGTGAACTTATATCAATTCCTGCAACCTGATTATTAAGAATGTTATTTCCGCCGGAATTAGCAAGTGTTAATCCAAATCCTGATGAACTGCTTAATGACAGACCCTGTACCGTATTTCCGCTGCCGCTTAAAATCAGTCCGCCATAAACTCCCTGG
>JAWOIK010000253.1:0-5833 GCA_046484705.1 Ignavibacteriaceae bacterium
TCTAGCCCCATAAATATATCCGAATAGATTTGTCTCCACTACTTGTCTGATGTCAGCAATAGGAACTTCATCAAACCGGCCAAATAAAGTGACAGCAGCATTATTCACCCAGATATCGATCCTGTTATATTTGCTGATAGCCGCCTGTGCCAGCCTGGTTACTTCTTCTTCCTTTGTAACATCAACTTGAACAGCCAGGGCATCACCACCTAAAATCCGGCATTCTTCAACCACTTCATCGAGTGATGGTTTATTTCTTGCCCCAACCACCACCTTGTAGCCTCTGCGGGCAAATTCATGAGCAGTGGCTCTTCCTATTCCGCTGGAAGCTCCGGTGATAACAACCACCTTGCTGTTAATTATGACCTGATCTGCTTCCAAAGGATTGTTGTCTCCTGAAATTTCCATTTTTACTTCAATTAAAGTTCACTTATAATCGCGAAAACAAATTTGTTAAGGGTATAGCGAGGCAATAAAATTGCCTCGCTTTTATAAATTACCTGTATATATTATGACCATAGTTACCCCAGTCTTCCTCAAGAGAATGTGCGTCTGCATCATCCCTAAGTTGTACACCTATAACGATATTACCTTCCTTAATTCCCTGTTCGTATTGTTCGGCTCTTTCCTTGGGCATTCCCGCTCCAACAAGTGCCCCGATAATTCCACCGGTCAAACCTCCGGCACCTGCACCAGCAAGGCCAGCTGCAATAGGGCCGGCAATCACGAAGCCTAAGCCTGGTATTACAACACTTGTGCCGATAGCAGCTATAATTCCAGCAGCAGCACCGACAGTTCCACCAATAGCAGATCCGGTTCCAGCTCCTTCCATAGCTTTATTGCCAAATTCGGACTTGTCATCTGATTTACTTCTTCCCTTGTCATCTTTAAAATACTTTTTCAGGCTTTCTTCAGACATTATAATGCTTATATCATCATCTGAATACCCTTTTTCACGAAGCTTTTCATAAGCACGCTCCGCACTCTTCAGGTCAGTGAATGACCCTGTAAGAAAATTAGATCTGGTTTCCATATTGATAATTTTTAGATGTGAATTATTATGTTTTTGACTTATATAACAAAGTTCAGAAGTATCTGATCATAAAGCATTACATAATATTTGTATTATGTTACATTATTCCGCACTTACCCCCTTAAAATGGGGGTTTTATAGAAGCCCGCCTGCCACTTAAAAAGAATACATGAAGGTTTACTATTTGCATGATTTAAGTAACATAAAGTGTTTTAATAGCAGTTAAATATGAAAAAGATATGGACAGGATGATGTAGCTTTCTGCTTCTGGCATAACCGGAAATCCATGAACAAATGTGTATTCAGATTGTTTATTTTTCAATACTTAAATAAGTGATTCTGAATATTAAATACGATATTAACCTTGCATGTAAAGTAATTCTGCAAGAGCATCTGGATAAATTCGGGATTCCTTACGAAATTACAGGTATGGGGGAATTCCGTATTATCGGGACACCAACTCCTGAACAATATGAAAAGCTGGAGGAGGCTATTAGTAAATATGGTATTGAAATTATTAATAATCCGAAAACTGCACTTGTTCAAAGAATAAAGGAAATTATAATTGAAATGGTATATATGAATGAGAAATTGCCCGACTCAAGAATTTCTGCATATATCTCAAAGAAAATGAATCTGAGTTATAGTTATCTATCCAAGGTGTTTACAGAAGTTACTTTCACTTCAATTGAAAACTATATGATATTGCAGCGGATTGAGCGGGTTAAACAACTAATTATAGAAGATAATTTAACTTTTACTGAAGTTGCGTGGAAAATGAACTATAGCAGTGTGGCACATCTATCCAACCAGTTCAAGAAAACAACCGGATTAACTCCAACCTTGTTTCAAAAATTAATCGAGAGACGAAATAACAGGTATTCTTCATTTGAAAACTCTTAAAAAAATGGCAATGAAATATGATGCACTTTACATATTACTGGCTGACGATGATGACGATGACCGCCTTTTTTTCAAAGAAGCACTGGAAGAGATTAAAGTAAAAACTATTCTCAATACAGTTAATGATGGTTCACAATTAATGAACTATCTCAATAAACCTGGAATCAGATTACCTCACGTTGTTTTTCTTGACCTCTATATGCCTGTAAAAAGTGGCATGGAGTGCTTGATGGAGATAAGAAGAAACTTCAGGCTTAAAGATCTGACAGTAGCAATCTACTCTACATCAGGTTCAGATAATATAGTTGAAGAAGCTTTTGTCAAGGGTGCAAATATTTATATTAAAAAGCCATATGATTTTTCAGCATTAAAGAATATTCTGGCCCAGGTTATCAATTTAAACTGGCAATATTATACCTCAGGCCTCAAAAAAGAAAATTTTTTGCTGAATATTACCCACATGGAAAATGTAGTTTCAAGAGCATGATCATCTGTCAACTTTATTAATGTAAGGATAATTTATCTGAATTTATTTGGCTGTTGTCGCTTGTTATCTGCCCGAATATACTGTGCGTCAGCATAGTTAATGGTTATGGCAGTGACAAGAACATTCTTAATATTAAACAGATCTCTTCTGCGAATGATGCATCATCTTGCTTTAGTGATAACTTCAAACCTGTTGTTATCAGGATCAATTGATTCAAATTCATAATATCCGTCTCCTGTTATTCTTGGTCCCCTCAGTATCCTGAATCCTCCTGACCTTAATTGACCAGCCTTATCATCAACTTCCTGTTTAGTATCAACACTAAAGGCCAGGTGTATTATCCCTTTATGCTGAGAATCAATTCTATCATTCAAATTATCGGGTATACCCGGTTTGCTCATTATTTCAATTTTTGCCCCCGAATCAAAAGTCAAAAAATAACTTTCCATCCTGGTCTGTTTATTAACATATTTATCATTAGAAACAGCATTAAAGTACTTTGCATAAAAGTCTTTTAGTACTTCAAGATTGTCTGTCCAAATGGCTACATGATCAAGAATCATTTTAAAATTTTTAATTATAGATGAATGAAAATTAAAGTTTAACTCTGTCAAGAATCATGTCACTGTATGATTTGTCAATAAGGTCAGATCTGTCAATTCCAAAAAAAGTGAAATACATTTCACATTGTTCCTTCAATTTTTCCGGACTTGATTTGCCAGTATTATCTATCGCCTCAACCTCAACAAAAGTACCCAGGTCATGTACTTCATCAAAATGAAACTTAATATTGTCGATATAATAAATCCTTCTGATTTTTTCTACAACCACCTTAACTCCATGAACCTTTATTAAAATATCCTTTAATGATTTATCCGGCAGTAATTTATATAACAAAACATCAGACCTCTTAATGTTTTCAACATCATTTCTTTCATAATAAATAAGTGAATTCTCAATACGCCCCTCACGCAGCTTCAGGCGGCCATTGTCAATATTGAAATAGGTATCTGTCTGTTGGTCCTCTCCTTTGAAAACAGGATTACATTCAGCAAGTTTTTCTTCGAGTTTTCTGATGCTGGCTGTTCTGGCTTTAAATTCAAAGTTAAGTATTCCCATCTCTACCTGATTTATCCTGTTAGATTAATGAAAATGGCGTTTTTTATTAATTGCAAAATTGCATCCTGAAAGATTTTTATAAGCTAACCCTTATTATAGTCTGAAGACTATGATCAGTTTCTCCTGAATAATCTCCTGAAAAAAGATCTTTTCTTTTTCTCACCTTCTTCATCTCCCTCGTCATCTTCCTTGTCTGCCTCATCATCGCCATCATCGTCAACATCTTTTTTGAGATCAAACGTAACTCCATCAGTTTTAAACATATCTATGAAAAAATCGAAAACAGTTTTTTCCTTATAATCAGGACAATCCAATAGTTCTGTTAAACTGGGTGAGAGTTCGGGAAACGGAGAAAATAATTGCTTACTCAGTTCAGGATTCTGCTGTGCCTGCTTTAATGTTAACGCAACCAGTGGCAGTGCCAGTGCGGAACCTGAGCCATTTGAACCCTGATTAAAGTGAATAGCCTGAGAAGAGGCCCCTACCCTGCTGATAATTACAATTTCAGGATTGAATGCTGCAAACCAGGCATCACCATAATCCTGAGAAGTACCGGTTTTTCCTGCTATCGGTAGAGTTACACCATAGGTACTACGTAATGAAATACCTGTACCTTCAGATATTGCCTTCTGCAGCATTTCACTAATCAACAAACTTGAACTCTCTGAAAGTACCCGATCATGTATTTCCTTAAAATCGTTTTCATAAAGTATTTCACCGCCTGCAGTTGTAATTGAAACAACAGATTTAGGATTTATTTTAAAACCACCATTGGCAAAGGCAGAATAAGCTATTGCCGCCTCTTTTAAATTAGCCTCTGCTGTACCTAATGCAAGTGATGGAGAATTCTTGAGATCGAAAGAAAAACCCATTTTCTTCCATAAAAAATCAAGCCTGTCAAATTCAATATCCAGAAACAAATTAAATGAAGGAATATTCATCGATTTCACCAGCGAGCCGGTTAGTGAATATTTTCCACCATAAGTATTATCATAATTAGCAGGGCTCCAATCTTCATAGCCGGCCAGAATAATAGAATCATTATCGAGATAATGACATGGTTCAATGCCCTCTTCCAGTGCAGCTGCAAAAAGCACAGGCTTGAATGTTGAAGCCAGCTGCCTTCTTGCAAGTACCTGATCATAGGGCTGACTTATATAATCAATACCTCCCACCCATGCCTTAACAGCACCTGTTTTCGGATCAACTGCAATCAATCCTGCATGTAACAAGGTTAAAGCTCTTTCCAGGCTATCCATTACAGAAATAGAATCACTGTAGGACCCCTTCCAGTCAAATATCCTTTGCAACCTGACATCATTGGTCCTTAAACTTAGGTTCAATCTTTCAATCTCTCTTGCTGCAACCTGTGCAAGGATTCTCTTCCCGGCGACGGATTCATATTGCCTGGTAAGCCTCTCCTGCATGACTGATAAATGATCATGAAATGATTTTGTTGCATAATTTTGTAACGAATAATTTAGTGTAGTATTTATAATCAGGCCGTCTTCTTCAAGATTCCATCCAGATTCTGAATCAGAATTAATGCTTTCAAGAACCTGCTCTGCCTCTTTCTTTACCTGGTCCATAAAATAACCTGATAATCTTTCCAATTCCGGATCAGAATAATCGAGGTCTATTGAAAGCAGTTGAAGGGAATCTGCCTTTGCACTTTCCATATACTCATATTTCTCCATTTGACTCAAAACCACATTCCTCCGGATTTTTGCATTTTCAGGATAAAGTCTTGGATTATAGTAGGTATTTGCCTTTAACATTCCAACCAATAGTGTAGCTTCTTCTATTTTAAGGTTTTCTACCGGTTTATTGAAATATCGTCTTGATGCAGCCTCAATTCCATATACATTTTCACCAAATGAAACCGTATTAAGGTAAAGAGTCAGTATCTCATCTTTAGAAAATGTATTTTCAAGCCTGCGGGCCATTAAACCTTCCTTGATCTTATTAACAGGCAAGGTAAAAAGTCCGAAATTTTCTCTTCCAAAAATATTCTTTGCAAGCTGTTGTGAAATTGTACTGCCACCACCCGCGCTGTCGTCGCCAAGCAATACCGTTTTAATTAAAACCCGGAAAAGACTTCTTATGTCAATACCTTTATGATCGTAAAATCTAGCATCTTCTGTAGCAATAAGTGCATCAATAAGATATGGGGGTATTTGCTGGTAAAAAACATTAGTCCGGTTTTCTGAAAAGAATTTTCCTACTATTTGGCCTTCTTCAGATAACACAATGGAAGCGGTAGCATTCTCATAATTTTTTAGTTCTTCATT
>JAWOIK010000349.1:0-7679 GCA_046484705.1 Ignavibacteriaceae bacterium
GAGTTTTTTTATTGAATATCCAGTGAAGAGGAGAATTTATTAATCCATAAAAATTTTCTCTAAGTGGATTATCCTTTAACCAGATATTCACAGTAAGAATGGATGAATACTTTAATTCCGGTATTTTGTCCAGATACGAAACCGGAATTATTTTTTCCAAAGCATAGAAAGGAATTGCTGATACAACATAATCAAAATCAGAAATGATGCCTTTGTCTGTGTGAACTTCTGTTATTCTTTGATCTTCAATTTTAAATCCGTTTACGGTATGTGAAGTCTTAATTTTGCCGTCTCTCTTTTGAATAAAAAATTCCGCCTGATTGCAATATGTTTCCGAAAGTCCGGATTTTGGAAGAATGATTGTTGAAGCGAACATACCATTGAAAAACATTTCTTTTAGAATATCCGAAAATATTCTGGCAGATGCTTTACTTATGCTTGTATTCAATGCACCAATTGCAATTATTTCCCAAAGAGCTTTGTTGATTATTGTATTCTGATTTTCCTTTCGCAGCCATTCATCAACACTCATTGAGCTTAATTGATTTTCAGAATATGTAAATAATTTCAGGAAGAATTTTATTATTCTTAATTTGTCTTTAAAACTGACTGCTTTATAATTTAATATACCAAACAAAAGATTGATTGGATAAGGAAGCGAGGCAGCCTTAAGTTTTAATTGTTCACCACCATTTTGAAGAAAGTTGATTTCGAGGTTACTCTGATAGATCAGGTTTTCGGAAGCACCTATCATATTCATAAAACGTAGTGTTTCTCTATAACATCCCATGAGAATGTGCTGACCATTATCTATAACAGTTTTACCATCCTTAGCTAAAAATGAATAAGCTCTTCCACCCGGTTTGGGTGATGCTTCGAGAATAGTTGTAATAATATTTTTATTGGAGAGATAAACTGCCGCAGACAGTCCGGCAAATCCGGCACCGATAACAATACATTTATTCATCAATAGACTAAACTGTACTTTGCCCAGACTCCTAAAGAAATTCCTGCCTTTTCAAAAGTGGATACACGTATATCATTATTATATACATCATATTCAGCGGAGATAACTTTTTCCAGCATTTTATAATATATATGCTGCATCGCGCGGGCTGCAAACATTGTCTTTTTATCATTAAGGTCCAGATTGGAGGTAGCAAGTTCAAAATACTGCTTGGCACGACCAACCTCATACTTCATCATATTTATAAAATTTTCGTTATAAACTTTACTTAGAATTTCAGATTCGCGGTAATTGAATTTTTCAAGATCGTCCTGGGGAAGATAAATTCTTCCGTGTTCAGCATCCTTCCCGATATCCCTCAGAATATTTGTTAACTGAAGTGCAATACCCAGGTTAACGGCATAATCTCTTGTGGATGGATTTTTATAACCGAAAATCTCAATACACATCAATCCAACCGTAGAAGCAACCCGGTAACAATATAATTGGAGATCATCAAAAGATTTATACCTGTCTTTCTGCAGATCCATTTCCATTCCCTTCAACAATTCAAAGAAAGGCTCAAGTGGAATGTTGAATTTGGATATCGTGACACCAAGTTTATTCAGTAAACTGTATTCAGAATGACCTGAGAATGCTTTCTCAAATTCTATGCGCCATCTACGAAGTTTTTCATATTTTACATCAGCAGGCTCGGTTCCATTATCAATTATGTCATCTGTTTTCCGGCAGAATGCATAGACAGTGTTCATAGCATCCCGCTTTTCGGCGGGTAATAGGCTAAAAGCATAATAAAAACTGCTTTTACTTTTTTTTGATATTTCCTGTGCAGTGTCTATCATATATTACTTGAAGAATGATTTAATTAAAATCATTAAAAAATCTTTTTTAGTTATTTCAGGTCTGAAATTTAAAACGTCATAATCATTATCTCTGATCTTTTCGAGTATTTTCTCTCCACCGGCAACAGTCCATTTTATTTCCAATTTCAATCTCCCATTAAGAAAGCGGAAAAGTTTTTTACCTTCATTAAATAAAATGCCTGCTCTTTCAACATTATACCTGACCAACGACCTGAAATTATCATTAATTTTACTATTCTCAAACTGATTTTCAGGTATTTCGTACTTCACCAGTTCATCCAAAGGATAATATATCCTGCCAATTTTGTAATCACTGGAAGTATCCTGGTAAAAATTTGTTAACTGAAGGGCTGTGCAAATTTTATCGGAGTATAAAAAAGCATCGTTATCTCTAATATTAAACAATTCAAGAATCAATCTGCCAACAGGATTTGCTGAGCGGCTGCAGTAATCCAGGAGTTCGTTAAAGTTGTTATATCGTTTTTTTGTAACATCCTGCTTAAATGCAGAAAGCAGATCCGTAAATAATTTAACGGACAAATTATGCTTTTGAATTGTTACTGCTAAAGCATTTTGGAACTCGCAATCATATTTCCCATTCATTGCATTCAAGAATGAGTTTTCAAATTCATCAAGTAAATACAATCTTTTTTGTTCATCCATTTTTCCTTCATCAGCTATGTTATCAGCTGTTCTTGCAAACCAGTATATAATCGCAATATCATCACGCAAGTGTTTTGGGATAAGAAACGAGGCAACAGGAAAATTTTCATAATGAGATTCCGAAAGTTCTCTCGCTTTGCTATATGTCAATTCTAATTCAGTCAATGTTATATCAAATTTTTTGAAACCGATGTTATTAAATTCAGGCTAAAGTATTATTACAGTCAATAAATATTAAATTTCGTATATTCAGTACGTAAAACTAATCATTTCAAAAATTATAACTCAGGTTTTGTCACTTGAAAAATGACGGATCATTCATAGAAAATTTCTGGGAATTTGTAAATAAGCCGCTATTTAGTTTAGGCAATTTTGATGTTACAACCTGGAGTTTGATTTATCTTTTGCTGCTGCTGTTTCTTCTTTTTTATGTTACAGCCAAATTAAAGAAATGGATTGTGTATAAAGCACTTGCTTCAAGTACTATTGATCTCGGAGTTAGAATTGCTGTCGGTACAATAATTAGATATGTAGTAGTGCTTATAGGCTTGTTCGTAATTCTTCAGACAATTGGTATCGATCTGAGTTCGGTAACAATCCTTGCCGGTGCGTTGGGAGTTGGAATTGGTTTCGGGCTTCAGAATGTGACGAATAATTTTGTAAGCGGATTGATAATTTTATTTGAAAGACCAATAAAAGTAGGTGATAGAATCGAAGTTGGAAACGTCTATGGTGATGTGATGAAAATTGCAATGCGGGCAACGACAATAATTACTAATGACAACATTACCATAATTGTTCCCAACTCTGAATTCATTTCTTCAACCGTAATAAACTGGAGCCATAATAACAGGGATATCAGAATGAACATCCCGGTTGGCGTTTCATATAATGAAGATCCTGAGGTGGTCAGGAAAATTCTATTGGAAATTGTTAATGAATATCCGGGTGTACTTGATCATCCTAAACCTGATGTATTGTTTGAGGAGTATGGAGATTCAGCTTTGAATTTTAACCTGAGAGTATGGACGAGTGAATATATCAATAGACCCGGCGTTCTTAAAAGCCAGCTTTATTATGAGATATTTAAAAGGTTCCGTAAAGAAGGAATTGAAATTCCATTTCCACAGAGAGATCTTCATATAAAAAATACTGAGTTTACAGTCAGGAAAAAAGATGTGAACTGATTAATGCGATGTTTTAACAAAGTCGTTCCAGTTATATCCCTGCTCTTTTAATATTGTCTGTATAGTATCCAATGATTCTGCATCAAGTTCTTTAGTTCGACTTAATACCCAGCCGTATTTCCTGTCGGGTGTACCTATAACAGCCCATTTATAATCTACATCCAGTCCTATAATCCAATAATCGCCCCAGAAGGGACGCCAGCCAAGTATGCTGAAAAAACTTACCTCAAGTTTTGCGTTAGAATTTTTATCAACAACGCGCGCAACCCCATCAGCAGCGTCGCGTTCACCTTCATCATCAATACAGGAATTGATCACTTCGATTCTACCATCCTCCATCAGTTTGTATTCTGCAGTTGTTCCGCTAACACAATGTTTCTGAAATCTGTTAGGAATTTTAGATATTTCATACCAGAGACCTGTGTATTTATCTAAATCTACCATTTTAACTGTAGCCGGGGGATTTTGCTGAGCTAATAGATTCAATGTCATAAACAATATCACACATAATAATTTAATCATATCAATTCCTCTTTTTTTATTTCCTAATACTGCCTATTAACCGGAAGATCTTCCTTATTTAATTAAAACTATCTTATGGGAGAAATATTTTTCTCCTGCGTTCAACACTAACAAATAAACACCTGAAGTTAGTTCCTTTGCATCGAAGAAAAACCTATGAGTCCCTGAATTGAAATATTCGTTAACAATTTCTGCTATCTCTTCACCAATTATATTATAAACTTTAAGATTCATATTTCCGCTGACAGGTATGATTACAACTATTTTAGTAGTGGCATTGAAAGGATTAGGATAATTAGTCAGTCCAAAGCCGGAAGGAATAATAGCATCATCACTCAAATATATATTTGTCAAATTTTGTTTTTTTATCATAATTCTTTGATAAGATTCATCAATCCTCGCTTCTGTTATTAAACCAACAGAAATTTTATTAAGAACAATTCCTACAATACTATCAACAAGTGATCTTCCTTCAATTTTATTTGAAGTATAAAGAAGAATATCGTTACCGGCATTGATTGCAAGTTCAACAGCTTTATCAAAAGTATAATTATTTGTTATAGCACCCATAAACATTCCGTCAGTAATTACCAATCCGTTAAATCCCAAAGTATCTCTTAGAAGATTGGTCATAACCTTTTGAGAAAGAGATGCCGGATGAATCGAATCAAGGTTGGCGTTAAATAAATGTCCGCTCATTACAAAATCATCATATCCCTGCTGAATTAATTTATGAAATGGAATCAATTCGGAATCAGACCACGTATTTGTAATATCTGTAAATCCAAAATGCGAATCTGTATTTGCACTGCCGTGACCAGGAAAATGCTTTAAAGTTGTAAAAATGTTTTTATCATGGAACTCATTAATAAACCATGAATTATGTTGAAATACCTGTTCAGGAATTTCTGAAAAACTGCGATCGAGTAATCCGATAGCGGGACTGTTCGGATTTACATTCACATCTGCAACAGGAGCCAGATTAACATTAAATCCGCTTTGCTGAAGCCAGCCAGCCATTAAGGAAGCCCAAACACGAGTGGAATCTTCATTATTTATAAGAGTTCCTATTTCAAATGCAGTTTTAGTAGCGGCAAATCCATTGGTTTCTTTCAGTCTTGCTACTCGTCCTCCTTCCTGATCAACAGAAATAAAGAGCGGAGTTTGAGAATTTGATTGTAATGAATTTGTTAATTGCTGAACCTGGGACGGTGACGTAATGTTATACCCCATTAAAATTACTCCGCCAATTTTCCTGAGTTGGATGTCATTTATAATAGTTGAATCAGTCAATTCATTTCCCGGAAAACCAACCATTAACATTTGAGAGATTTTATGTTCCAGAGATTGCGAAAATAATGCTGTAGTTATACATAAACTCAGAAGTATAAATTTTATCAATATCAAACCTTTATAAAAATTTTCTTTGCATACAAAATCCACATAAGCCCAAGCCATATTACAATATATATAATTGCAAATGCTAACGACGCATTTATGGGATTAAGCCAGGTCAAGAAGAATGTGTCAAAAACATATCCCTTAAGAGTTATGATTGAACCTTCAGCAGTTTCCCATTTAATCAAGGTAATCAATCTTCCAACTATTCCTGAAAGGAAAAAAACAGTAATAGCATTCATTCCATATACATGGAAAGGTTTTATCCACCAGGTTATTTTTTTAACATCAATAAACCAGTAGCAGAATGCAAGAAAGAATAAGGCCAATCCTCCCGTGTAAAGGACATAAGAACTCGTCCAGATATTTTTATTCAATGGAAACCAGAAACTCCATATCCATCCTGCAAGCATAAGGACACTTCCCCAAGTATAAAGCCAAACAGTTTTATCTGCCGGGTCTCTTTCACTTCTTAATAAATTACCGGTAAAGATGCCTATCATTGCAGAAGAAATTGCCGGTAGTGTTGACAGAATCCCTTCCGGATCCCATACCTTTGTATAAGACCATAAATGCCCGCCAAGTAAAAGATTATCAAAATATGCGGCAAGGTTTGTTGTTGGTTCATAATTTGCATATCCAACTCCCGGAACAGGCACAAGACTCATCAGAGCAGCATAGAGAACTAATATTCCGCCGGTAAACCAATACTGAAACTTAGTATCTGTTGTAAGAAATAAAATTGAAGAAATTAAATAAACTATTGCTATCCTCTGAAGAACTCCCGGTATTCTGATTGATGCAAATGAAAACTGATGATCAAACATTAATCCGAATGGAAATCCGTTAAGTATTAGTCCAAGTGCAAAAAGTATTAAACTTCTTCTAAAAATATTTAAGTAAAGACTTTTTTTACTCCCTTCCTGAGATTTACGTTTGGTAAGTGAATATGAAATCGCAACGCCGACAATAAACAGGAAAAATGGAAATATCAGATCGGTGAAAGTACAGCCATGCCACTCAGCGTGTCTGAGCTGAGGGTAAATTGCGCTCCAAGTTCCGGGATTGTTAACGAGAATCATTCCCATTATTGTTATTCCCCTGAAAACATCAAGCGATAGCAGGCGTTCGGAAGGTTTCATTTAATTTCTCCATTAAGAAATTTTTAGTTGCAAACGTAAAAATAACTAAAGTTTTATGAATAATGATGGAAGCTTTGTTATTTTTATACCATTATTTATTGTTTCTTTGCATAGTTTGCAATGAAAAAGAAAATTTATGATGTTAGTCCGACTTTTAATTTAACCGGAAAACAAATGAAAACTTTAATACTTACTTTCATGTTAACTTCAATTATAACAGCACAAACAAAATTTCCAGAACTTAATGAATTGATTCAATCAGGCGAATATAGTAAAGCAGAAAGAATGATTGAGGAGAAAATTCTCTCAGGTGAACTTAATCCGCAGGAATATTTAGCACTTAAGTTTGAAAAAGAACGAATGAACAGAATAAGAAAAGATTTTAATAAAACTTCTGCAGATATACTCCAGGTTGTTAATAAATATTATCCTGATGCGAATGAAAATGATTTAGAGAAATGGGAAAAGGACGGATCGCTTGAATATAAAATAATTGATGGAACCAAGTGGTACTTCGCACGCTCTGCTTATAATCTGTTCAGAATTAATAAGGATGCTAAAAAACAAAAAGAACTGGTTGATGGTTATCAAAAAGACGGATTAGATGTTTTTCTGGAACAGTATATACCAAAAGTTCTTGATGAATCCGCAAACTCTTATGAAAAATTCATCAAGCCGGTTGTTTTAAATTTAAACTATACTGTAACTGTTAAACCGGATGCCGTTCCTGCAGGTGAAATAATAAGATGCTGGCTTCCTTATCCGCGTGAAGGTCATCAAAGACAGCAAGATGTAAGGCTGTTTGGTGTTAATAGCAATGAATATGTTATCGCTGATAATAATAACCCTCAGCGAACTTTATATGTTGAAAAAACTGCTCAGAGTGGTGAGCCAACTGTATTCAACATGGTACTTGAAGTAGCTATGTTTTCTGAAG
>JAWOIK010000067.1:0-8871 GCA_046484705.1 Ignavibacteriaceae bacterium
TAGAAAATACATCCGCCGGATTTATCTCGGAGCGATATCCGGAATAATAATTTTTATAGTTATGAGGTTGTTCGGGATATAATGCGGAGTTGTTCTTTCAGTACTTCATAAATCACCACCGGTAAAAACACTAATTTTCCACCTATCCTTTATTGTCAGCGTTTTATAGTTTCTCTTCAAATATTAATTGCCAAATATCAAGAGATTGGCTAGTCCATCTCATTAAGACCATCCTAATAAAACATAAGGAGGTACAAAATGTATCTTGTTAAAACAAATTTCGGAACAACGCTTCTATTATTAGCGGCATTTGTCCTGTTGTTTACTTCAAATATATTTTCTCAGGATTTGGAAATATATGTAAGCGATGCCGGGAATTTTTCAAGTCCACCCTGGCAGATTTTAAAGTTTGATGAGAACGGAGAGAACCCCGAAGTTTTTATAGACGACAGTTTAGCCTGGCCTCAGGATATACTATTTCTTGAAGATCAGGGAGTTGTTCTAATATCAAACTTAAACTCGGGAAAGATTACTAAGCATAATTCATCAACAGGTGCTTACATAGAAGACTTCGCAACCGGGATCGGCGGTCCAACAAGAATTAAGATCGGTGCAGATAGTTTGCTTTATGTTTTACAGTGGGGCGGAACCGGAAAAGTATTGCGTTACGAGTTAGACGGAACTTTTGTTGATGAATTTACAAGTGTGGGCGTTGCACAAAGCATCGGCATTGACTGGGATAATGATGGTAATTTATATGTGTCTTCCTATACCGGCGATATTGTCAGGAAATTTGATACTACCGGGAATGATCTTGGGATTTTTGTTAATTCAAATCTGCTGGGTCCAACCAATATCTGGTTTGATGATAAGGGTGATTTATTAGTATCCGATTATAACGGAACGGCAGTAAAAAGATTTGACTCAACCGGCAACTATGTTAATGACTTTCTGACGGGTTTGGGTAATTCCGAAGGAGTAGATTTTTTGCCGAACGGAAATATACTTATAGGTAATGGTGCAACAAGCTCGGTAAAGATGTTCGACAGCAGCGGTAATTACATAGAGGATTTTATTCCAGGCGGTTCGGGCAATCTGCTGAGGCCGAATGCAGTTGTCATAAGAGAAACTAATGTGTCATCTGTTTCCAGCGATGGTAATCCTGGTGATAAAAGTTTTATACTAGAACAGAATTATCCAAATCCTTTTAACCCAACCACAAAAATAAAGTTTGCATTACCATTTGTGGAGACGCATCGCGATGCGTCTCTACCGGTAACACTAAAAGTTTACAATGTACTTGGTAATGAAATCGCGACTCTTGTTGATGAATATAAACCGGCAGGAAGTTATGTGGTTGAGTTTAATGCATCAGAATTAACGAGTGGAATTTATTTTTACAAACTTCAGGCAGGTCAGGGATTTGTAGAAACAAAGAAGCTTATTTTATTGAAATAGTGCCAAGTGTCGTTATAGTAAATAGTATAACAAGAATTACATATTTACCATAAAATATTTTATGACTTCACGGTCGTACGGTGAGGTAATTTTAACCCGCTTCTCCAGTACGACCCCTGATAAAATGGGACAGGTGCAGCAGCCTTGGAATATTTTTAACAAACTATCATTTTTATTTAGTTACTGTTTTCCAACGGCGTTAAAAAATTTTTAAAAGCGTACTCGCCGATTTGTTTTCCTAATCTGTGTCCTTCTTCAGAGTCATACCGGAAATGAATACCCAAATAAACTCTGGACATTGCGGCTTCCAATCCTGCTTCTGAAAAGCTTTTAAATGAGCGTGTAGGAGGATTCATTTTCCTTTTTCCTGAAAATGGTCCTGCTTTGTCTACTTCTTCGGTTGTCATTGTAAATTCATACTGGTCGCCTGTTCCTAAAGTATTTGCCAGAACAATCATTGCTGCAGTACTGGCATTGCCGTGAGCAGAAGGGTAGGATGGAAATGCATAGGTATGTTTATGCAAATTATTCCAGGCAGTATCAGGTTCAGTGGCAGGATTGCCATCATTAGCAGCCCATCGTATTGCGGTGTATGGTCTCCAGTGATTGTAGAAAAACTTATTATCAAACACATTTACGTAGGCATCATGAACAGCCATATTCATCAAAGCAAAAACTCTTGCCGCTTCCCACAAATTTAGTTTTTCTTTTACCACAAGATCTCTTGCGAGCCGGTTGTGTGAGTTTTCCACAAAATCTTTCCACCACATTGCAAGGTGAGTCTGATCTTCCGTTCTGGTTTTGCTTTCAAAACTCCCGAGTTCTTTTACTTCATTAAATGCGTTTGTGTACTCTGCACTATTAATTTCGGGAGGCGAAGGCGATCTGAAATAATCTTGTTTCGGCAGCATAAAAGGTTCGGCTTTAGCCCAGCCAGTGCCAAAGACAAATCCTTCAGGTGTTCCACTGTGCTCTTTAAATTCGGCATACACACCCGGAGCCATTGGATGCCAGATATATTCTGCTTTATTGTTCCAGTTGTCATTCAAACGTTTATTAATTATTGAAGCTGCTGCTGATTCGCCTAATCTTTTGCCTGTGCTTATTTTTTCTTTATCATTTAATTGATTTAACCATTTATTTAGTTCTTCATCAAAATCTTTCTGTTTATCCGGATACTGATTAACTGCAACTTCATAAGCAGCATATAAAACTGCAGCAACCGGATCTGCCTTTTGAATTTCATTAGTGTAGGAATAAGATGAATACTTCGGCACAATAACATTTAATGCATCGTGTATGGCAATGTGCATCATTGATGCTGTGCGCACACCCTTCAAAGTAAGCAGTCCATCTTCTGCAACAGCTATCTCCATTAGCTTCTGATTCCAGGAAAAAAGAATATCAGCATTGTAATCATTGGTGTTTATCTTGTTCTGGACGCAGCTTTGGAGAAGTAAAAACAATAATAAAATCTTAAACAACCTGTTTCTAGGATTCATAATTCTTCTCATCTGTATTACTAATAATTTTAAAATGATTAAAAGTATGCGTTTAACTTATTGAAGACACAAATCAGTTGTGTTGCCCGGAGGGTTAAATTTGTTTTTCAGAAGTTCAAATCAAACTACTTTTCTAAGAGAGTGTTTTGATGATCTTAATCTGAGCGGCGTAATACCGAATTTACTTTTAAATACTTTAATGAAGTGGCTTCTGTTTCTGAATCCGCTCTCATAAATAATTTCTTCAATACTTTTATTTGTGTTCTTTATCAGGTACCGGCTGTACTCCAGTCTTTTTTCAATCAGCCATTTGCCGGGAGTTTTTTTGTAGATGTTATAAAAATCTCTTTTAAATGTAGAAAGACTTCTCGCAGTGAGTTTGGCAAACTCTTCCAAAGTTAAATTTCTGGAAAAATTGTTTTCCATTATTTCTTTAACAGATGTTTTGGTGTTAAGATAAATATCTCTGAAACATTGAATAAGATGTTTGTTGGTTTCACTTGTCAGCAGGTTAACAAGTAATTCTTCAAACTTCAGCTTTAGCAATGATTCCGCGGGTGGTTTTGATCTTGTAAAATATGACATTAATGATCTGAAGTAAGATTCTAAAATCTCATCTGATTTAAGAGGAATAATCGAATCAATTTTTAGCTTATCTTTTTTATCGTTTAGTTTAATCATGTGTTTTTCAATCACACTTTTAATAAAATCATCCGGCACGAAAACAAATAGAGCAAGAAAATCTTCTTCAAAATATTGATATACGGCATTTGCTCCTTTCTGAACAAATAAGATCCTTCCGGATTCAACCGGATAGTCGCCTTTCATTGTCCGCCAGATCTTCTTTCCCCTTAAACCGAATGCAAAATAATTATTATGTGACCAGACATCACCCCGCTCTTCATTAATAAGGCATTTATATTCTGCAAACAGGAGATTATCTGCATTCAACTTTTTGAATAGCCGGTTTTCAATTATGTAGTTATGAAGATTTACCATTACAGAAACAATAAAAAATAGTATGACTATTTTAATTTCTTTCCGTTTATAAATTATTTTGATAATTTGAAATATTTCTGAATGATTATAATAAATTTTTCTGTAAATGATAAGTGATTTTTACAAATTAGGCTGTGAGGCACTTTCAAGCGGTGACTGGAAAAAAGCCAAGCTGTTTCTGGAAAAATCTTTGCAAAGCAAAGAATCCGCTGAAATTTACGAAAATCTTGCCTGGGCTTGCTGGTGGCTTAATGATTCAAATTCTGTTTTTGAATACCGCTCTAAAGCTTACAATCTTTTTTTAGAGAAGAATAATAAACTCGGGGCGTCACGAACTGCAAGCTGGCTTGGACTTGATTACCTGGACTTCAAGGGTGAGTTTGCAGTTGCAACAGGATGGTTTCAAAGAGCGGAAAATCTTTTAGATGGAATGCCTGATTCCCGGGAACTTGGATTTATTAAAATTCTTAAAGCAAGACTAGCCTACGAAGTTGATAAAAATATTGATCTGGCTTTTAAACTCATTGATGAATCCCGCGAGCTGAGTAAATCTCTTAAAAATATAGAAGGCGAAATGATTGCCGGTGCTTTAAAGGGATTTATCCTGGTTCTGGAAGGAGAGGTTTCCGCGGGCATGCCGCTGCTTGATGAAGCAACTCTTCTTGCAGTAACATCAGAAGAAGCAGATATAAAATTTACAACTATTACCTGCTGTTACTTAATTGATGCCTGTGAACGCATAAGAGATTATGAGCGTGCAGGGCAATGGTGCAATACTGTAAAAGAGTTGTGCAAGCGGTGGAATTATAAAGAAATGTTTGCTAGCTGCAGAATGAAATATGCCGGTGTTTTAATCTGGCGGGGAGATTGGGAAGAAGCAGAAGATGAACTTCTTTCAGCATCATCCGATTTACAGGAAATCAGACCATTAAATGTGAATGCCGCTATAGTCAGATTAGCTGATTTGAAAAGAAGACAGGGTAAATGGGATGAAGCTGAAAAATTATTTAACAAAGTTGAAGCTCATCCGCTTAAATTATTATTTCAATCTTATCTTTGTTTTGATAAGGGAGATTATGCGAACGCACTGATTATGGCGGAAAAATATTTGCGCCGGGTTCCAGTAAACAGAAAGGCTGAAAGGACAACCGGTGTGGAATTACTTGTCCGTATTAATTTGAAACTTGGGAAAACTAAAGATGCAGAAAATCTGTTAAATGAATTGCAAGAAATTGCGAACTCAATTAATACGCTTCCATTAAAAGCCGCTTTACTAAGTGCCGAAGGTTTATTTAATCTTACCACTGATAAACTTAACAAAGCAAAGCAGAACCTTGAAACTGCTGTGGATATTTATGATGATATCCAATCTCCTTTCGAATCATCACGAACAAGAATAACTCTTGCAGAAGTTTTAACTAGACTAAATCAGCTAACTCAGGCTGAAGCTGAATTGAATAAAGCTATGACAACATTTAAAAAGATTGGTGCAGAAAAGGATTTTGAGAAAGCTAAATTTATTCTGAAAAATTTATATAAAAATAAAGCCAATGAAACTGATAAAAACAAATCTGAGTTTACCGGAAGAGAGCTTGAAGTGCTTAAATTAATTGCCGAAGGTAAAAATAACGAAGAGATAGCTGAAAAACTTTTTCTGAGTGTAAGGACAGTTGAAAAACATATTACCAACATATACAGCAAACTGGGAGTTTCCGGTAAATCTGCCAGAGCTTTTGCGTCGTCTTATGCAATAAAGAAGAAACTAATTCTTTCATGATCATTGGAATAAATAAAGTACAAAGCATCTTTAGTGTAATCTTATTTCTATTTACCGCATGCCAGCAATCTGACCGTTACGATTTTGTAATTGAAAACGTGAGATTGTTTAATGGTGAAAAAGATATGGGAATAGTGAATGTTGCTATCACTGCCGATACTATTGCCGCCATAAGTGATAAACCATTAAACTCAGATTCTGTTATTTATGGAGAGGGTAAATATCTTATTCCCGGACTTGTAAACGCCCATGTTCATCTTCTTTCTAAAGACAATATGATGAAAAGTTATGAACACGGTATACTTGCCAATCTTAATATGCACACAGGTCTGGAGGACCGGGAACTGAAATGGAAAAAAATCAGCAGAGATTCGGCGGGATATGCAATTTTGTACGGAGCCGGTTCCGCCGCAACTGTCCCCAATGGTCATCCTACACAGTATAGTCCTGGAATGGAAACTATCAACGATACTATGTCAGTTCAGCAATGGGTAGATAACCGGATTGCACACGGGGTTGACTATATTAAAATCATCAGGGAAAATCATCCCCTTTTTCAGTACCCGCCGCAACCCACTATAAGTTACGAACAGATAAAAGAAATTATCGATTACACACGCAGTAAAGGAATGATGGTTGTAGTACACATATCTAAAGCAGTTGATATGGCAGAGATTGCAAAGTTCAAACCGGATGGATTTGTACACAAGTGGGATTACAAAAATGAATCAAAACTAACGGATCAACAGTGGAATACGATCCGGGAAAGCGGATGCTTTGTCGTACCGACCGCAATTCTTATTCCCAAGGGAAATGAAATACTACCCGATGGTTTTATGAAAGAGTGGGCACAGAGTCATTTTATTACTGAAGAACAAAATATCGAAGTTATAAAAAAACTGCATGAGCATGGAGTAATGATAATAGCCGGTACTGATGCACCAAATGCCGGGTTGAATTACGGCGATGATATTCTTCGTGAACTCGATTTATACAAGCAAGCAGGAATGAGCAATATTGAGGTTTTACGTACTGCCACCGGAAATACTTGCAAAGCTTTTAGTATAGATGTCGGGATGCTTAAAGCCGGTAGCAAAGCAAATATGGTTTTACTTAATAGTAATCCGATTGATAATCTTGTTGCACTCAGAGACATCAATACAATCTGGAAAAACGGAAAAACAAAGTGAATGCGATTTAGAAAAAATCTGATTAATAAACAATAAAAAAAATTACAAGTTTAGATTATGGTAGTCTCAAAATTTATAACCATTTTATTTCCCATTATTTTTTTATTTCACACTTCTGCAGCTCAATCTTTATCAGATGACTTAAATGACACTACCGGTTATTTTTCTTTCCCCCCTGAATGGGACCCTCATGAAGCAGTTTGGATTGATTGGCCGGACATGCAGCCATACCCCGAAATTTATCATACCAAAATAAAAATGATCGATGCCCTTCATAAAACTGTGAAGGTTAAATTGTTAACTCATGCTGATTCGCTTATAGAATTAGCTGTTAAAATGATGCTGGATGAAAATATAGACACTTCAAAAGTAGAAATATTTTATCACGAAATTCCGAATTACTTTATACGCGACGCCGGTCCGAAATACCTGACTAATGGTAAAGACTACATGATTGCAGATTTCAAATGGAATTGTTACGGTCTTGAAGATATGGAAGTTCGCTGTTATGAAAGAGGGAAACTTGATAATGATATCGCAGCCCAATCGGGAATTCCGGTTAGAGAAACCGATATAGTAGTTGAAGGTGGAGCAATAGAGGTAAACTCATCAGTTATCTTATCTATAAAAGCAATGGCAGAACACCGGAATCCGTGTAAAAGTCTGTCTGAAATTGAAAAACAACTACTAAGAATGTATGGCAAACAAAAAGTAATTTGGGTTGATAAAATACCACTTATTGAGCAGCATGGTTACAAAATTGATAATTACTTTGGACAGGGAGCAACAGGACATATTGATAACTTCATGCGCTTTGTTAATGATTCAACAATAGTAGCCGGAGTAATTGATTCTTCGGAAAAGAATAGCAATCCTATAAACCAGGAAGATTACTACAGGTTACAGCACAACCTGAATCAATTAAAACAAGCAACTGACATACATGGCAATCCTTTTCATATAATTGAGTTACCTATGCCGGATATTACACATTATGCCTGGAGAGGCAAATTAACTTCCGGGATGAAAAATTCTCCCTGGAATAAACGATACTATGAAAATTTTGAAGTTGGAGATTCTATTATTTATATACCAATTATGAGCTATCTGAACTTCTTTATTTCGAACGGTGTTGTTTTAATCCATAAATACTGGCAAGAAGGAATACTGGAATCAGAGAGAAAAAAGGATCAGTATGTTTATGAAACTTTTAAAAGATTATTCCCTGATCGTAAAGTAGTGCAAATAAATGCTCTGCCGTTGAATTGGAATGGAGGGGGAGTACATTGTGCAACACAACAGGTACCCAAATTAAAGAATGCAAATGAATAGTAAATCTTTAGGATAATTCTGATATTATCCTCCCGGTTCAGAACCTACTTAAAACAGATTACGTGTTGGTAAATAACCAATTACGTAGTACCCCTGATTTATTGCCCACCTTTCAAGCTTAGTTTTGCAGGTAAAAAGGAACAGGAAAATGAAGCTTACAATTAAGACTTTACTTATAATTTTATTATCAGGCCAATTGTCCGCTCATCTGTTTGGACAGGAAAGACCCCCTATTATCGATATGCATCTTCATGCTGATCTGCCTCCGCACGAAATTCAAGGAGGAGAGCGGTCGCTTTGTCGGCCTGAACCCTGTGAAGGAGAAAGTCCTGCTACTGCCAATCATGATGAAACCTTAAAGAAAACACTGGAGATAATGGATCGTTATAATATTGTAAAAGCCCATCTCAGTGGTCTCGATTCCGATATAATTGCAAAGTGGATTGAAGCTGCGCCGGATCGTTTTATTGCTGCACCTTTTATCTTTCAGCCCGGGCAGCCTAAAGCGGAGGATCTCAGACAAAAATATGATGATGGATTTTATACCGGTATGGGAGAAATAGCAACACAACTCAATGGCATCGCTCCTAACGATCCAAGACTCGAACCTTAT
>JAWOIK010000189.1:0-31815 GCA_046484705.1 Ignavibacteriaceae bacterium
GAAAACACGGTTTGATCATCTCATTAATGCATGCTATGACCAAACTTCAGGTTTATATGAAAATCTGGGAAATTAAGAAGTGAAAAAAAAAATTCTTCTTGCTCCCAATTCATTCAAAGAATCCGCTGATTCAGTAACCATATCTAACTTTATTTTTAATCAACTTAGGTTGTCAGACAATTTTTCAGTTATTGAGATGCCAATCTCTGATGGCGGGGATGGATTTCTTTCCGTCTGTGAAAAATTGTATAACGGAATCAGGTTAACTTATTCTGTTAAAAATGTTTATAATGATCAAATTGGTCCGGTTGATGTAATCTATGTAAAATCTGATAATACAGTGTATGTTGAATCAGCTGAAGTGATTGGGCTGAAGAAAGTACCTGGTAACTTTAGATATCCTATGCAATTAAATACAGTACCATTAGGTCAATTATTAAAAAAATTAGTACAAGATGTTCAGAACAGTAAATTACGTGTTGACAGGGTTATCATTGGGGTGGGTGGTACTTCAACAGTAGATTTCGGACTTGGTGTTGCTTATGTGTTTGGACTTAAGATACATAATAATAATGGTTTAGAGCTTGATGTTAAACCAGTTAACTTTACGAGAATTGATTCCATTCATTTCGAGAAGATAATTCTGCCGTTCAAAATTCATATCATTGCTGATGTTGAAACTCCATTATTTGGTAAAAACAATGCTATTAAAGTATATTCAGAACAAAAAGGAGCTAATTCTGATGATATATCAGAACTAAGAAAAGGTTTCAGTAATATTTATAACATTATTAAAAACAAAGGGATAATTGAAATACCTAATCTATTATATGGAGCAGGCGGAGGATTGGCTGCCGGAATGCAAATATTTTTTAACGCTGATGTGACTAGTTCCAAAAATTTTATTAATGATCAAATATTAAATAATATTAATCTTGATGAAATCGGGGCTGTTATTACCGGTGAGGGATCATTCGATAAGCAAAGTTTAGAGAGTAAGGGAGCATACACAATAATCCACAAATTCATGGGAGCAGATCTTCCTATTTTTCTAATTTGTGGAAAATTTGATAAAAAAGTTTTACCGGATTTACCGGAATATGTTAAAGTAATAGAACTTATCAAGTATTTCAATTCAAGTGAAGAATCTATCAAAAATTATAAAACAGGTCTTAAAAGAGCAGTAATTGAGATAGTTGACTACCTGAAAAACTAACTTTTATACCTACCTCAATTTTTATTAAATTGCAATAAATTTCTTAACTCACTTGTTTAATAACTCAGGAATTATTGATGAAAGAATATCTTGACTTGGTGAAAACGGTCATGACTGAAGGAGTACGAAAACCATCGCGTACCGGTGTCGATACCATATCTTATTTTGGAGCATTTTATAAAGTTGATTTGTCGAATGGGTTTCCGCTGCTCACAACCAAAAAAATGGAATGGAGATCACTGTTGAATGAAGTTCTATGGTATCTATCTGGTGAACATCATATCCGGAATTTAAGAGAGCATACTAAAATATGGGATGCCTGGGCTGATAAAGATGGTCGTCTGCAAACAGCTTACGGAAGATTTTGGAGGAGATTTCCTGTTCCGGAAAAAAATTCCATCTTAGACGGTGAAGTTTATGTTAATGAAGAAAATCCGTTTGTGAACAGAGAGGAAAACGGTAGTTTATCATTTGATCAGGTAGGCTGGGTAATAAACGAAATAAAAACCAATCCTAATTCAAGAAGATTGGTAATTTCTGCATGGCACCCTGCAAATGCGGTAGTTAGTAAACTACCTCCGTGTCATTACACATTTACATTCAATGTTAGTGATGGAAAATTGAATTGTCACCTTACACAAAGATCCGGAGATATAGCTCTTGGCATTCCATTTAATCTTGGTGCATATTCCATACTTACCCAGATAATATCGCAGGAAACCGACTTGAAACCAGGTTACTTTGCTCATACTATTATTGATGCACATATTTACGTTGCTGATAAAGGGAGTGAAACAGAAAAACTTGATCACCTGGAAGGATTAAAATTACAACTTACCCGGGAACCACTTCCGTTGCCCAGTTTAAGTATTGCCAGAAAACCTATTAATGAACTTACGTTCAGTGATTTTGAATTGACAGGATATCAGTATCACGAAAGAATTAAATTCGGAGTTGCTGTTTGAAAATATCCATAATTGTTGCAATAGCTAAAAACGGAGTTATTGGAAAAGCAAACGGTGAAATGCCCTGGCATGTTAAAGAGGAATTTCAGCATTTCAAAAAAACAACTTTAGGTCATCCTGTTATTATGGGAAGAAAAACTTTTGAAACACTCGGTAAACCTCTTAGTGGAAGACAGAATATTGTTATCTCCGGAAACCGGAATTATTCTATTCACTTCAATGAAGTCCTGGTATTGCATAGTCTAGATGAAGCAGTTGATTATTGTAAGAGGAAAAAGGAAAATAAAATATTTATTATCGGCGGAGGTGAAATTTACAGGCAGGCAATTTCACTTGCAGATGAAATGATAATTTCAGTTATGAAGTTTGATGCGGAAGGTGAAATTAAATTTCCGGTTTTCAATAAAAATTTATGGAAAGTCATCCGTACAGAAGATTATGAACAGTTTGAAATAGTTCGTTACGAAAGAATTAAGTAATGTCATTAAGTAAAATTAAAATATTACCTGAAAATCTTGCCAATAAAATTGCTGCTGGTGAAGTGGTGCAAAGACCGGAATCGGTTGTTAAAGAATTACTTGAAAATGCAATTGACGCCGGTTCAAAAAACATTGAAGTTATAATTAAGCAGGCTGGCAAGTCGCTTATACAGGTGTGCGATGATGGCGTTGGAATGACAGCAGACGATGTTAAACTTTGTATTCAGAAACATGCTACTAGTAAAATCTATAATTACAAAGACCTCGAATCGATCAAAACATTAGGCTTCCGTGGCGAAGCATTAAGTTCCATAGCATCAGTCAGTCAGTTTGAAATAAAAACAGAAACTCGTGATGAAGAAATTGGTACCCTGCTTAAGATTGAAAGTGAAAATCAGGTTACAATTGAAAAAACATCTGCTTCTAAAGGAACATGTGTTTCAATTAAAAATCTATTTTACAACACTCCTGCAAGAAGGAAATTTCTAAAAACAGATGGAACAGAACTAAAGCATATCACCGATACTTTTAATAAATCAGCATTATGTAATCCGGAAATTGCATTTAGGTTCTATAACAATGACAGCCTTATTTTTAACTACCCATCATCATCGGTTGAAGAAAGATTAAAACAGGTTTTTGCGGATAATATTTTAGATGGTGTTATCCCTGTTAATGAAGAAACTGAATATATAACTTTGAAAGGTTTCATCGGAAAACCTGCAATGCTTACGAAAAGCAAGGGAGATCAATATCTGTTTCTTAACAAAAGATTTGTTGTAAGTAAGCAGATAAATCATGCAGTATTTAATGCTTATGAAAATATTCTGGAGAAGGGAGATTATCCATTCTTCGTTCTGTTTCTTTCTATCGATCCATCAAGAGTAGATGTGAATATCCACCCATCTAAACTTGAAGTGAAATTTGAAGATGAAAGAGATATTTATCATTTTGTTATGGCTGTCATTAAAAAAAGTCTGGGTATGTTTGATCTGGTACCCACAATGACATTTGAAGAAAAGGATGAAGATCAAAAGTTAAGATTTGATCCGTTCACCAAAACTTCAATGGGTGATTTTTCAGACCGTCCGTCATTCATTGATAGAAAAGAGCGAGTTCCGGTTACAGATAAAGAAATTGATCTGGTATTTGGTTCGCTGACTTCGGATATACAAAGAAAAGAAAAACCTGGTGACAGACAATCTTTTCTTGACGATGATGAAACAGAAATTTTTTCTGATAATAAAACTGTTGAGAGTAAAGTTAAAGGACCTGAAGAAACAACTTTTATTACTCAACTTCATAACAAGTACATCATTTCACAGATTAAATCCGGTTTAATGATTATTGATCAGCACGTTGCACATGAAAGAATATTATACGAAAAAGTTTTAAACAGGCTTGAAGCGAATATGCCGTTTTCTCAGCATTTACTTTTTCCTTTAACAATTCAATTCGATCCTGGCAGTTTTGAAATACTTAAGGAATTAAACCCGTTATTGAACAGGTTGGGATTCCAATTAAAGTTTTTCAGTAAAAATACAGTGATTGTTGAAGGTGTTCCGGAAGATATTAAAAGCGGATCTGAAGAAAGAATTCTGAGAGAATTTATTCAGGAATACTCACTCAATCAAAGAGAGAAAAAATTAGAACAAAGAGATAATATCGCCAAATCATATTCGTGTAAAGCAGCAATTAAAGCAGGTGATAATCTTTCTGAGAAGGAAATGCATTTACTGATTGATCAGCTTTTTGCAACTAGTATGCCTTATGTTTGTCCGCATGGCAGACCTATAATTATAAAAATTTCTCTTGATGAATTTGACAGAAGGTTCGGAAGAACTTAATTTTAATTGTAAAATTACAAGCGGTTAAATATTTATTATAAAGGATTATCTATGATTAATCAGGATTATAAAAGTAAGAGAGAATCTTATAACGAAAAACTTAAAGCTGCAAAAACAACCGGAATAAAATTCACCACAGTTAGCGGCGAACCAATAAATCCTTTCTATGGTCCTGATGATATAGAAAATATAAACTATTTAAGTGAACTTGGTTTTCCTGGTGAATATCCTTACACAAGAGGAATTCACGTCAATGGCTACAGAGGTAGAATCTGGACAATGCGACAGTTTGCAGGATTCGGAACACCCGAGGATACTAATCAGCGGTTTCATTATTTGTTGAAGCACGGACAAACCGGATTATCAGTCGCTTTCGATCTTCCAACTTTAATGGGATGGGATGCAGATGCTCCTTTAAGTGACGGCGAAGTCGGAATATGTGGCGTTGCTATTTCTTCACTCAAAGATATGGAGATTCTTTTTGATAAAATTCCTCTTGATAAAGTATCTACTTCAATGACAATTAATTCACCGGCTGCAATGATCTTTGCATTTTATCTTGCTGTTGCACAAAAACAGGGAGTTGATTTTAGTTTATTAAGAGGCACACTTCAGAATGATATTCTTAAAGAATACATCGCACAAAAGGAATATATTTATCCACCTCTTCCATCGATGCGAATTATAGTCGATATGATTGAATATTGTAAGAACGAAGTTCCGCAATGGAATCCCGTTTCTGTAAGCGGGTATCACATACGTGAAGCAGGTTCAACGTCGGTTCAGGAACTTGCTTACACGCTTGCAGATGGATTTGCTTACATTGAAGCATGCATAGAACGGGGAATGGATATTGACGAATTTGCCCCGAGAATTTCGTTCTTTTTTAATTCTCATTTAGATTTTTTTGAAGAGATTGCAAAGTTCAGAGCCGCAAGAAAAATTTATGCTAAGCGAATGAAAGAAAGATACGGTGCAAAAAATCCAAGAAGCTGGTGGTTAAGATTTCACACACAAACTGCCGGATGTACACTCACCGCACAACAGCCGGAAAATAATATTGTAAGAACAGCATTCCAGGCACTTGCCGGAGTACTTGGAGGAACACAATCGCTTCATACAAATTCTATGGATGAAACTCTTGCATTACCTAGTGAAAAAGCTGTTAAGATTGCATTAAGGACTCAGCAGCTTATTGCTTATGAGACCGGGGTAATTAATACAGTCGATCCTTTGGGAGGAAGCTACTTTGTGGAAGCGCTAACAGATAAAATGGAAAGAGAAGCCAATGAGATATTTGAACAGATTGATGCATTAGGCGGAGTGGTTGCAGCTATTGAGACAGGATACTTCCAGAAAGAAATAGCAGATGCTGCCTACCGATACCAGAAAGAAGTAGAACGCAAAGAAAAATATATTGTCGGTGTAAATGAGTTTGTTGAGTCGAATGAGAAAGTTGACATTCCAATTCTTACAGTTTCACCCGAAGTTCAGAAACAACAGTTAAATAGAATGGCTGAAATAAAGCAAAGCAGAAATCAGGAAGCAGTTAATGAATCATTAAAAGAAATTCGTGACTCTGCAGTAAACGGAAATAATATTATGCCCGTGCTGGTTAAAGCGGCAAATAATTATGTTACTCTTGGTGAAATGGTCGGAGAATTAAAAGAAGTATTCGGAACTTACGAAGAAGTTGCAGTATTTTAATGAAAGTCTATTTTAAACTCTTCCGAATTGCACAATGGATTAAAAACTTTTTTGTATTTGTTCCACTCTTATTTTCATTGCATCTGTTCGAGGAAAATTATTTTATAACCACCTTTCGTGCATTCATCTCTTTCTGTTTAGCTTCAAGTATTGTGTATATAATTAATGATATTGTGGATAGGGAAGCTGATCGTGCTCATCCCGAAAAAAAGAACAGACCTATTGCATCCGGTAAGGTCTCCGTAAAACTTGCATTAATCCTTGCATCAATATTGTCTGCGCTGGTCATCCTTCTGATGTTTACATTCAACTCAACATTTAATATTGCTGTTATATCATTCATAATATTAAATGTGTTTTATTCTTTTTCATTTAAACACATTGTTATTCTGGATGTTTTCAGTATTGCAGCGGGTTTTTCACTCCGGGTTCTGGGCGGTGCATTTGCAATTGATGTTGAAATATCAAGCTGGTTAATCCTCACTACTATGTTCATATCTTTATTTCTTGGTGTTATGAAAAGGCATTCCGAACTCTCTATTTCAACCGAAGCAACAAATGCAAACACGAGAAAAGTTTTGCTGGATTACAACATTGATTTTGCAAACCAGATGGCAACGGTTGCCGCAGCCGGTGTTATTATTTGTTATGCACTCTATACTGTTGCCGTTAGAACAATTTCAGTCTTTGAAACCGAAAATCTTATATATACTACTCCTTTTGTAGTATTCGGAATATTCAGATATATGTTCCTTGTATATAAATTTGATAAGGGCGAAAACACAACGCGTATAATGGTTACTGATTTACCGATGATACTTACTGTATTATCATACGTGGCAGTTACTGTAATGATAATTTATAAAATATTATAAACAATGATGAAAAATTTTTTAGTGATTATTCTCATTCCCATTTTCATTTTTTTTAGCTGTACAGGATTAAAAGAAGTGGACGGCACCAATGTTGATATCGAAATTGTTGAAATCAATTCCTGGCTTAACCTTATGCCTGGAGGACCCGGTTCCTTCCATCTCAGCGGTGAAGCTGCAATTTATTCTGGTACAGATAATATGATTTTTAATATCGATATGAAGGAAGTTTCTGTTTTTACCAATAACGACCTTCTTTATACATTTAAACCGGTTTTTAAATATTCAAGGACTGAGCCGGATTACTCCTTGAATGAAAAACGGATTGAAGTTTATCAATTCTATACAGAAAGCGGTCTTGAGATCAGGGAAGTGCTGATGGGAGATAACCGCATTAATGTAGAATTGATATTTAAAATTGATGACGAAGAAATCAGGAAAACAATGAATGATGTTGAAGTTACCAGAGCGTATTAATGCTTGATCAGTTACTATTATTAATTATTCTGATTTTTTTAAGTGCATTTTTCTCCTCAACAGAACTTGCATTTATTGTTGCAAACCGACTAAAGATCGAAATTAAAGCAAAGTCAAAAAATATTACTGCGCTTAATGCTCAATATTTTGTAAATAATACGCAGGATTTCTTCTCAACTATTTTAATAAGCAATAACATTGTTAATATTGCTTTTGCCTCCATTAGTGCAGTTTATTTTTCTTATTATTATGGATTTAATGAATATGAAGTCCTTATTGTCTCCACTCTAATACTTTTATTCTTTGGTGAACTTATTCCAAAATATTTTGCAAGGGAACTTGCTGATCGATTTGTTTTTGTTGTATCAGTTCCGCTCAGAGCCGTCTCCTTTTTACTTTATCCGTTTGTAAAACCATTATCCCAGCTTTCGAACTTAACAATGAGAAGCCAGAAACAGCAGGCTGATAATATTTATCACCTTTTTGATAAAGAAGATATTAAATCTCTTGTTGATGAAAGCCATAAAGCAGGGAAAGTTAAAAAACAGGAAGGCGGTTTTATCAGCAAGGTTTTTGATCTTGGAGAACAAAAAGTTTATGAAGCTCTTACACCAAGAACAGAAATTGTTGGATTAGAGATCAATCAACCTATAGACGAAGCAATTTCAACTTTAATTGAATCCGGGTTTTCTAAGCTGCCTGTTTATGAAGATAATCTGGATAATATTAAAGGAGTTATTCTTGCTAAAGATTTATTTACTAACCCCGAAACAATAAATAGTATTTTACGAGAAGTCAAATTTTATCCGGAGACAAAAAAAAGTCTGGAAATACTTAATGAATTTCTATCTCAGAAAATGTCAATAGCTGTTGTAGTTGATGAATTCGGCGGTACTGCTGGTATTGTAACGGTTGAAGATATTATTGAAGAATTATTTGGCGAAATAAAAGATGAGTATGATGTAGATGAAAATATATGCCGAAGAATTTCCAGGAACTCATATATAATCAGCGGAAAAGTTGAAGTTGATCTGATAAATGAAAAGTATCACCTGAATATCCCTGTCGGGTCGTATGAAACTATTGGTGGTTATATAATTGAAAAAACAGGAAAGATTCCAAAACAGGGTGAAACTTTTCTTTTCGATGATTTCCAGATTTTAATTATCCGTGCTGATAAAGTAAGAGTAGATCTCATTAAGTTAATTCATAAGGTTAATGAGTAGATTATCCGAATATTTTCCTACCGGTAAAAAACTAATTCTTTTTGATGGTGTCTGTAACTTTTGCAATTTCTGGGTGAATTTTATAATTGATCGGGATGATAAAGATTTGTTCCGGTTTGCATCGTTGCAATCTGATTTTGGACAATCGATTCTTAAAAATTTAAATCTCTCTACAAAAGAGTTCGACACATTTGTTCTTATTGAAAGCAAAGAATATTTTATCAAATCAACAGCAGCTCTTAAAGTTGTAAAAGATATTTCCGGGTGGTTAAAGATTTTATATCCATTTATCATCCTGCCAGAATTTATAAGAGATTTAGTTTACAATTTAATAGCGAAAAACCGTTACAAAATATTTGGTAAATCTGAAGTTTGCCGCATTCCTTCAGAAGTGGAAAAACAGAAGTTTCTGGAATGAGATAAAGAAAAACCGGATTTGAACTTGGATCATAAATCTAACCAGGCTGCAAGCATTTATTTTAGAATTAATTGAATAAAGCACAGTTTGATTTTTCAAATCTGAGCCTGATTCCGGTATTGGGTATCATTTAATTTAACAGTAAATTTGCAACGTAAAACTGAGAAGAAAACGATAAAAACTTGCTGAAACTGAACATAACCGCTAAGGATAAACACTCCAAAGCCAGAACCGGATGGTTCGAAACAAACCACGGAAAAGTTGAAACCCCTATCTTTATGCCGGTCGGCACACAAGGAACGGTAAAAGCAGTTAATCAGTATTATCTTGAGCACGAGATTAAAGCTCAGATTGTTCTTTCAAATACTTATCATCTATATTTAAGACCGGGAACTGAAATTCTTGAACAGGCAGGCGGACTGCATAAGTTTATGAACTGGAATAAACCAATTCTTACCGACAGCGGAGGTTACCAGGTTTTTAGTCTTGCTGAATTAAGAAAGCTCAAACCTGATGGGGTCGAATTCAGTTCACATCTGGATGGATCACGACACTTCTTTACGCCGGAAAAAGTGATTAATATTCAACGTAGCATCGGATCTGATATTATGATGGTTCTTGACGAATGTACACCATATCCATGCGATTATGATTATGCTGTAAAATCAACACAGCTTACTACCGATTGGGCTGTTAAGAATAAAGAAGCATTTGTGAATTCTGAACCATTGTATAATCATAATCAATTTCAATTTGGAATTATTCAAGGAAGCGTTTATAAGGACTTGAGAGAAAAATCTGCAAATGATTTATCCAAACTTGAATTCGATGGATATGCAATTGGCGGTCTTGCAGTTGGTGAACCAATCGAAGTCATGTATGATATGGTAAACTTCACAACTGATCTTATGCCTGAAGACAGACCAAGATATTTAATGGGAGTCGGAAGACCGGAAAATATTCTTGAAGCCATTGAACGCGGAATTGATATGTTCGATTGTGTGATGCCGACCAGGAATGCACGTAATGCAAATCTGTTTACGCATTCAGGAACTTTATCCATGCGTAATGCTCAATATAAAGATGATTTTTCGCCAGTAGATAATGAATGCGATTGTTATACTTGCAGAAATTATACACGTGCATATTTAAGACATTTGTTTATTGCAAGCGAAATTCTTGCACTGGAACTTGCTTCTATTCATAATCTTACTTTCTATCTGAAATTGGTGGAAGGGGCAAGGGAAAAAATAATTGAAGGTACTTTCCTTCAATGGAAAAATGAATTTGTAAAACAAATATCAATTAAAAACTAAACTCTTAAGGAGGATAAATTGGAACTTTTATTTGCTATGGCTCCCCAGGGCGGAGAAGGCGGCGGACAGTTAATGAGCACTCTCATTATGTTCGGAGCAATCTTTGCAATATTTTATTTTATGATAATCAGACCTCAGCAGAAACGCGCTAAGGAAAGAGAAAAACTTTTATCAAATCTTGAAAAAGGAGATAAGGTTGTAACCAGTGGCGGTATCCATGGCGTTATTGCAGGTATAGATGAAAAAACAGTTTTGCTGCAGATCAGCGAAAACACCAAAATTAAAATTGATAGAAGTGGTATTGGTTCAGTTCTGTCAAAGGATTCCAAATAGTAGAAGATAATAATATGTTCTGTTCTGTTGATGAAGCGATTGAAGAAATAAAAAATGGCAAAGTAATTATTATTGTTGATGATGAAGATCGTGAAAACGAAGGGGATTTCATCTGTGCTGCAGAATATGTTACTCCTGATATTGTGAACTTCATGGTAACACACGGCAAAGGCATGTTGTGTGTTGCGCTTTCAGGAAACAGACTGGATGAACTTAACCTTCCGCTTATGGTTGATTCTAATTCTGCGTTACACGGAACTCAATTCACTGTAACTGTTGATGCAATTAAAGGAACAACTACAGGTATATCTGCTGCTGATCGGGCATTAACCATTAAAAAACTTATTGATGAAAAATCAACTTCAGCAGATTTTGCAAAACCAGGTCATATCTTTCCGCTTCGTGCTTTTGATGAAGGTGTCCTTAGAAGAGCAGGTCATACGGAAGCCGCAGTTGATATCTGCGCACTTGCTAAACTTAAACCTGCCGGTGTTCTTTGCGAAATACTTAAAGACAATGGTGAGATGGCAAGACAGCCTGAACTTTTTGACATTGCTGAAAAATATAAACTTAAAATTCTCACAGTTCAAAACCTGATAAGGTACAGAATTAATAATGAACGCCTTATCGAAAAAATAACAGATATTGATTTTCCAACGAAGCACGGAAAATTCAGACTGCATTTATACAGAAGTCTGCTTGATCGGAAAAAACAGCTTGCTCTTGTAAAAGGACTTCCTGAGCCGGGTAAACCTTTTCTGGTAAGAATGCATTCGGAATGTTTAACCGGTGATGTGTTTCATTCATTACGCTGCGACTGTCATGATCAGCTGAATTCAGCTTTAGACATGATTGAGCAGAATGGATGTGGAGCACTGGTTTATATGCGTCAGGAGGGAAGGGGTATAGGTCTGGAAAATAAAATTAAAGCATATAAACTGCAGGACGAAGGCAGAGATACTGTTGAGGCAAATGAAGATCTTGGTTTTGAAGCTGATATCCGTGACTATGGTATTGGTGCACAAATTCTACTGAATCTTGGTATTAAGAAAATAAAACTGCTAACCAATAATCCTAAAAAAGTAATTGGATTAAAAGGATATGGACTGGAAATAGTTGAACGTATTCCTATTGAAATTCAATCAAATGAAAATAACGAACGATATTTGAAAACTAAGCGGGACAAGCTTGGGCATATAATTTTGCAGTAGAAAATTTATAATAAATCTTTTCAACAAATAATAACTTCAGTATTTGAATTGAGTAATTCAGGAAGCTATCACACAGATATCAGCTTTATCCCAAACAATTCTACCAGGAATACATTTCATCTCACCTCTATTAGTGCTATTTTTAAATAAGAAATTTGTCAAAGAGTTAAAACATGAAAACCATTAAAATATTATTATCTGTACTTCTGTTTTCAACTGCATTTATTTATGCACAACAGAAAAAGGTTTATATAGCATATATAGAAGATGAAATTGATCTTGGACTTGCACCTTATATTTCAAGGACAATCTCAGATGCTGAAAAAGGTGGCGCAGAAGCTATCATTTTTAAAATTAATACTTTCGGTGGCAGGGTAGATGCTGCAACTCAAATTAAGGATGCCATTCTTTCCTCAACAGTTCCTACAGTTGCTTTTATAAACAACAGGGCAATTTCAGCCGGTGCTTTAATTGCAATTTCCTGTCAGCAAATTATTATGGTTCCGGGCAGTTCAATCGGTGCAGCAACAGTTGTTGATCAGACCGGGGAAAAAGTAAGTGAAAAATATCAGTCATATATGCGTTCTGAAATGAGATCAACTGCAGAAAGAAACGGAAGACGAACAGATGTTGCTGAGGCAATGGTTGACGAACGGGTAGTTATAGCCGGTCTGGTTGATTCAAATCAATTGGTTACATTAACATCCGAGGAAGCATTGCAATATGGATTTGCTGATACACTTTTAACTAAAATCGAAGATGTACTGGCATTTATGGATTTGAAAGGAGCAACAATACTTAGAGTTGAATCAAACTGGGCAGAGGATGTTGTAAGATTTTTAAATCACCCCTTAGTTGCTTCATTATTGATTATGATAGGATTTTTCGGATTGTTCGCAGAAGTTAAAACTCCCGGATGGGGTGTTCCGGGTACTGCCGGTATTGTTGCGCTTGCGCTTTTCTTCGGAGCATCCTATATACTTCAGTTAGCTACAATCGTTGAAATATTAATGTTCATTGCAGGATTAATTTTAATAGCAACTGAAATATTTGTCATACCCGGATTTGGTATTGCCGGTATAAGCGGAATTCTATTGGTTGTTGCCTCACTATTTTTATCGCTTATCGGAGGCAGACCATTTCTGGATTTTGAAATTATTTCTATGGCAATCATTCAATTAGCCGGAGCAATTACCGGTTCCTTCATAATGATATTATTACTTGCAAAGTTTCTTCCTAAATCTACTGTCTTTAACCGGTTGGTTCTGTCTACAGCAACTTCTGCTGAAAGAGGTTATGTTTCAAATCCGGATTTCAAATCTTTAGTCGGTAAAGAGGGTGTTGCATTAACAACTTTACGTCCTGCCGGTACTGCAGAAATAGATGGAGAAAAAGTTGATGTTGTTGCTGATTCGGAATACATACGGAATGGGACTAAAATAAAAGTTATAAAGACTGAAGGAATGAGGGTTGTTGTTATACCGGTAAAAGAAGTATAGTATAACCCGGAAAACAAATTCCTTTCGTTACTTAACTTTCTTTTGAGAGGATTTATGTTGATTTCACTTCATCAATATCATCAACAAGCAAAGTTAAAAATCCGGCTAAGATTAATGAAGCTCCACCCAGAAGTAATGCATAAATTGCTTCGCCGCCAACAATATTCTTAACAAAAAATCCAAGTATTGCTGCTGCTGTTATTTGCGGAATAACTATAAAGAAATTAAATATTCCCATATACACACCCATTTTTTCTGCCGGAAGAGAACCTGCAAGTATAGCATAAGGCATAGATAATATTGAAGCCCAGGCTAAGCCAATACCAAGCTCAGAAACTAAAAGAAGATTTGGATCCTTGATAAAATAAAATGATGCAAATCCCAATCCTCCGCAGAATAATGAAATCATATGAACAGTTTTACGATTTGTTTTCTTAGCAAGCCAGACAAGAACAAATGCCATTATTGCAGCAAACCCATTATAAACTGACATGAGAACCCCAACCCAGTCTGCTCCCTGATTATATAATGCAGAAGTGGTATCACTTGTTCCGTAAATATGCCGGGTAACTGCCGGAGTTGTGTAAATCCACATAGCAAACAATGCAAACCAGGAAAAGAACTGAACTACAGCAAGCTGTTTCATTGTTTTAGGCATTTTATAAAGATCATTTAAAACAGTAACAAATCCGCCGGATGTTTTCCCTTTGTTGGATAAGAATCCTGAGAATAATTGCATCAATCCAAAAACGAATGAACCGATAAATAAAACATATAAACCAAAGTCGTCTTCCTTTAGTACAAAGTGTAAAACGATTGATCCAAACAAACCGATCATAGTCCAGATTATACCTAACCTGTTAAATGAAGATCCATGAATAGGTTCTGTTGAATATTTAACAGCTAGTAATTTTTCTTTATCTGCCTCTTCAAACTTTTTAAGTTGCTCAGGTGAATATTCTTTCGATGAAATTACAGTCCATAAAACAGCAAGAAAAAACACAATACCGCCGATGTAAAAAGAGTATTTAACTGAATCAGGAATTTCACCTTCAGGAGCTGTATTTGGAACACCGAACCAATTTGTCATCATATACGGAAGTGCCGAAGCAATGACTGCCCCTGTTCCAATGAAAAAACTTTGAGTTGCAAAACCTGTTGTACGTTGTTCGGATGGAAGCATATCTCCAACAAATGCGCGGAATGGTTCCATTGAAATATTTATTGATGCATCCATTATCCATAGCATTCCTGCAGCAACCCAGAGAACCGGGGAATTAGGCATAAAGATAATAGCTGCAGAGGCTAGTATGGCACCTACTAAAAAAAACGGCCTTCTTCGTCCTAACCGGTTCCAGGTTTTATCGCTCAAATGCCCGACAATTGGTTGTATTATAAGCCCGGTAACCGGGGCAGCAATCCATAATAAAGGAATTGCGTCTATGTTGGCACCAAGTGTTTCAAATATTCTGCTTACGTTAGCATTTTGTAAAGCAAATCCGAATTGAATGCCTAAAAATCCGAAACTCATATTCCAGATCTGCCAGAAGGATAAACGAGGTTTACTCATAATTTGTTTTTAACTTAATGTTGAAAAAAATTTACATAAGCCTGCGTCAAAATAATGAAGTGTTACAATAAATTATATTATTATAAAAAATAAATATTTTTAACGAATGGAATTAAAGGAAATACTTAACACAGTTATATCAACTGATTACTCAGCTTTTTTCTACACACCAATTTATTATAATCAGGCATCCTCATATTTGTTTGTAGATCCTGTTGAGGTAATTAATATTAAAAGCAAACGGAATCTTGAAAAGAAATTAAAAGAAATTGATCAATTGATAAGGGATGGTTATTCGGCTTATTCAATAATTCAATATGAAGCCGGATACCTGTTCGAAAAAAGACTTCATCCTTTCCTGGATTATAAAGAAAACCTGATTCAATTTTTTTTCTGTAATAAACAAGATGTGATTAAATATAAATCAACATCCTTAATAATTACTGAAAATAAAATTAGTAACTACAGCATTAAAGATTTCAGGTTAAATAATACAAAACAAAAATTTAAACAGAATTTAAAACGAATAAAAAAGTATATAGAACAGGGCGATACTTACCAGGTGAATTACACAGTAAAAGGCAATTACAATTTTCAGGGTGATATAGCAAACCTGTTCATTAATCTTTTATACAATCAATCTGCAAAATATTCTGCACTAATAAATAATAAAGATGAGTTTATACTTTCAATCTCTCCGGAATTATTTTTCAGTCTGGATGGCCGGAAAATAATAGCTAGACCTATGAAAGGCACATCAAGGCGCGGAAATGAAATTCAAAATGATAACATGATAAAACATAACCTGTCAATAAACGAAAAAAATCGTGCTGAAAATGTTATGATAGTTGATCTTCTTAGAAATGACCTTGGAAGAATAAGCGAATTCGGTTCTGTGAAAGTAAATAAACTTTTTGAAGTGGAGAAATATGAATCTTTATACCAGATGACCAGTGAGATTTCTTCAAAACTGAAAAAGCAAATCACTGTATCTTCCATTCTGAAAAATATTTATCCATGTGGATCCATCACAGGCGCACCTAAAATCAGAACGATGGAAATCATTAGAGAATTGGAAAAGGAAAAAAGAGGTCTTTATACAGGTTCAATTGGAATGGTCCACAAAAAGAAGATAGAATTTAATGTAGCTATAAGAACTCTTGTTATAAATAAAAAATCTCTTAAGGGTGAAATTGGATTGGGCAGCGGCATTGTTTGGGATAGCAACCCGAATGAAGAATTTAAGGAAACGGTTCTTAAAAGCCGATTCTTAACACATACTGAAAATGAATTTAAATTGTTTGAAACGATGCTTCTTGAAAAAGGACACATAGTATTTCTTGAAGACCATCTGAAAAGATTAAGCTCCGCAGCCTCATTCTTTCTTTTCAGATATGATGAAAATAAAATAGTCAGAAAAATTAGTAATGAAATTTCTAAGCAAAAGAATAAGAATAGCCAAAGAGTTAAAATATCATTAAACAAATGGGGTAAATTAGAAATTGAAATAACACCTCTAGTTAATCTGCCTGAAGAAATTAAAGTTATTATAAGTAAAAATAGAATTCATACTTATAATAAATATCAGCATTTTAAAACAACTAACAGAATTCTGTACAACAGAGAGCATAAATATTATAGCAAACGAGGGTTTTATGAAGTTTTATATTTTAATGAAAAAAATGAATTAGCCGAAGGTTCAATAACAAATATATTTCTGAAAATCAACGATACATATTTTACTCCACCCGCATCAGTCGGAATATTGGCTGGAGTGTACAGAAATTTTATGAGCAGACGCGATACTGGTATTAAAGAGCGAACGCTATACTACGAAGATCTGATGGAGGCAGATGAAATCATTTTAACCAATGCGCTCAGAGGTGAAGTGAAGGTACACAGACTTTATTTGAACGAATCCGAATACAAAATATTCAATTAAAATGATTTGAGCATCTTTATTCGAATTTTAATATCTTTATCCCGTTAAAAATTAAACTCAATATGTTGCAAGAAAATGATATAACTTCGAAACGAAAAAAAGAGCACATCGACCTTTGTCTGACTGACAAAGTAGAGTTTAAAGTTAAAACCAGCGGATTTGAATATTATGATTTTAAGCACTTCGCATTAACAGAAGTAGATTTCAATAAAATTTCCTTCAAAACAAATTTTTTTAAAAAGAAAATAAATTTTCCGTTTCTTATTTCATGCATGACAGGTGGTACTTCAGAAGCTGAGAACATAAACTCAAGACTTGCAGAAGTTGCAAATAATTTAAATATAATACTCGGAGTGGGTAGTCAGCGTCAGGCACTTGAAAATAAAAATTATCATAAATCCTACAAGGTAATCAGGAAGAGAGCGCCAAAAATCCCGATACTTGGAAATATAGGTGCTGCCCAATTAGTCAAACTGAAATCCACCGACCTTATAAAAAGGCTTGTTGATATGATTGAGGCAGATGCGATGGTTGTTCATTTAAATCCGCTTCAGGAACTTCTTCAGCCTGAAGGTGAGTTAGAATTTTCAGGACTTAACAAACGGATTGAAAAAACGGTGAAAGAAATTAATGTTCCGGTAATTGTTAAAGAAGTTGGAGCAGGGATTTCTAAAGAGTCTGCAAAAATGCTTCTTGAAACCGGTGTTAAAGGAATTGATGTTGCTGGTTCCGGCGGTACAAGCTGGGCAGGTGTTGAAATATTAAGAAGCAAAAGACAAAATGATGAAGTATTCTGGGACTGGGGTTTACCGACTTCGTACTGCATTAGCCAGGTTTACCCACTCAAGAAAAAATTTGATTTTGTTTTAATCGGCTCAGGCGGAATAAATTCAGCAATGGAAATGGCTAAAGCCTTCGCACTAGGGTCTGATATTACGGCTTCAGCCAGAATAATTTTACAGTCACTTATTAATCATGGTGAAGAAAAAGTAATCCTGATGATTAATGAATGGTTTAATGTATTAAAGAAAGTTTTGTTTCTAACCGGTTCAAAAAATTTAATTGACTTGAGGAAGAATAAAATTATCAGAAGGGCAGAATTCTATTGACTGTTCGGGAAATAAATAATTATCAAAGAATTTACGAAAGTGAAAGACGAAAAATTGATACAAGACTTCAGAATCTATTGAAAGGGAGAGAACCTGAATCATTATATAAGCCGGCTTCTTATATTCTTGAGAGCAGCGGAAAACGATTAAGACCATTATTACTTCTTTTTTCAGCTAAGGTTTCCGGAGGGAAATTTAACCAGGTTTATAATGCTGCACTTGCGGTTGAAATGCTTCATAATTTTACTCTTGTTCACGATGATATTATGGATAATGCAGATTTGAGAAGAGGAAGAAGTACTCTCCATAAAAAATTTGATCTTAATACTGCCATATTAGCTGGTGACAGTCTTCTTTCTGTTGCCTATGAAAATCTATTAATAGATTGCAAAGTAAATACTAATAAAGCTCTCGCTTCTTTTACAAACGGATTAATAGAAGTTTGTGAGGGACAAAGCCTCGATACTGATTTTGAATCGCGTGAAAATGTAACTATGGATGAATATTTAATAATGATCACAAAAAAAACTGCGGCAATGCTTAAGATGTGCTGTGAACTTGGCGGATTACTTGTAGATGCAAACCCGCGTGATATAAAAATACTTTCTGCCTATGGATTGAACCTTGGAATCGCTTTCCAAATTCAGGATGATCTGCTCGATATTATAGGTGATGAAGAAAAATTCGGTAAGAAAGTCGGTGGTGATCTGATTGAAGGAAAAAAAACTTATTTGTTTATAAAAGCGTTTGAAAAATCAAAAGGAGATGATAAGAAAACACTTTTGCGAATGATTAAGAACAAAGGTGTAAAACCTTCTGAAGTTAACAGGTATAAAAAACTTTATGATCAACTCGGTATATTAGACGAAGCTAAAAGCGAAATTCATTATTATACTAATTCAGCATTAAACGCTGTTGAAAAAATATCTGATAAACGTCATTCAGGAATTTTCCAATGGCTTGCCGCTTCATTAATCAAGAGAATTCAATGATGATTGAACGAAAAGTTAAAATTATTAATAAAGCCGGACTACATACCCGACCAGCAGCTACTGTTGTAAAGTTAGCTGCAAAGTATAAATGCGATTTTTTTATATCGCGTGACGGCATGCATATTAATGGAAAAAGTATAATTGGAGTAATGACTCTTGCTGCTGAAATTGGATCTGAGTTAACACTTACTTTTAACGGAGTAGATGAGCAGCAGGCTTCCGAAGAGATAGTGTCTTATTTTGAAAGGGGATTTGACGAACTTTGAAATCATTCAAAGATATATACCGCGAGGCTGATAATAAAATTGCCGGTCTGGCTGCCGCACCGGGAATTGTTATTGGGAAAGTTTATCTATTCACAAAAGCAAAAATTGAGATAAATAAATCCCCTATAAACAATGTTGATGAAGCGATTTCAAATCTGAAAGAAGCTGTTGAAAAATCTAAAAAAGAATTAAACAAAATCTTTTCAATCGCCAGGGAAAAAATGGATGAGAAAAGATCCGGCATTTTTGAAGCACAACTGATGATACTTGATGATCCGGTTCTGTTTGGGAAAATAGAAGAACGGGTTGCAGAAGAAAAAATTCAGCCGGAATTTATTGTTGCTGATGAAATTACGAAATACCAGGACCTGATGATCGTATCAAATGAATCCTATCTTAAAGAGCGTGCTCTCGATATCGAGGATATCAAGTTCAGGATAATTCGCAATCTTCAGAAAAAGAGGTGGCAGTCAAAAATTGAAAAAGAAATGATAGTCGTTAGTGAATCCCTTACACCTGCCGATACATTATTGTTTTCAAGAGTTGATACTCTGGGATTTGTAACTGATCATGGCGGATTGACATCACACGCAGCAATAATTTCAAGATCATTAAATATTCCTGCTGTTGTTGGAACTCATAATGCATCTAAATTAATTAATGATGGTGATTTAATTATAGTTGATGGTTTTCATGGGTATATTATTATATCACCGACCGATGAGCAGATTAATTTCTTCAAATCCAAACAGGAACGGTTAAAAAAACTTCAGGTTGATCTGAAGGAATTTAAAGATCTTCCGGCAAAAACCACTGACGGCAGAACCATTAATCTTGAAGCTAACGTTGATGTGACAGGTGAGATCGATCTTGTTATTACCAGCGGTGCAAATGGAATAGGACTTTACAGGTCCGAACAGATACTCGATGAACTTGGTGAATATCCCAATGAAGATGAACAAACTAAGATATATGATAAACTTGCTTCCAGGATGTATCCTGACTTCTGTACTATAAGGGCTTTTGATATTGGCGGAGACAAATTCAGATTGTTCGACTACAGGGAACCAAATCCTTTTTTAGGTTTACGCGGAATAAGGTTTTTGCTTGAAAATATAGGATTGTTTAAAACACAGATTCGTGCGGTTCTTAAAGCAAGTAAAACTAAAAATATTAAATTTATGATCCCTATGATCTCTGCTATTGAAGAAATCTGGGAATCGAAAAAATTAATTGAAGAATGCAAAAGTGAACTTACAAGTGAAGGATTTGAGTTTGACTCCGATATAAAAGTAGGTATAATGATTGAGGTGCCTTCGGCAGCTATTATGGCAAAGGAACTTGCTGCAGAAATTGATTTCATCAGTATTGGTACTAACGATCTTATTCAATATATGATGGCAGTAGACAGGGGTAACGATCTTGTCTCTAACCTGTACCAGGAATTCAGTCCGATAATAATTAGAACGATTCATCATATAGTTAAAGAAGCAAAATTACAAAACGTGCCGGTCAGTCTTTGCGGTGAAATGGCCGCTGATACTCTGGCAATTCCTTTACTTGTTGGTTTAGACCTCGAATCATTAAGCATTTCCGCAGCAACAATTCTTTATGCCAAAAGAATAATCAGTAGTTTCAGTTACAAAGCAGCTAAAGAATTAGCCGATGAATGTCTGATCTGTATTACCGAAACAGAAATTCAGGATAAATTGGTTAAATTCTTTTCAGATAACAATATAACAAGAACAAGAAATTTAATTTAGAGTATGAAAATAGAAGATTATGTTAACCGGTACGATCCTCAGAATCAATTTAAAGTATTATCGGATTCCTGGAAACAAATTGAGTTCGCATTAAACAATCAATATGATTTGGCAGGACTTAAAGGTAAAAAATATTCAAGCATTATCATTACCGGACTAGGTGGTTCAGCTATCAGCGGAGATATTGCTGAAAATTATCTTTCAGATGAATTAAAAATACCGATGTTCGTAAACAGGAGCTATAGTTTGCCTTCTTTTGCAGGACAAAACACTTTAGTTATTGCTTCAACATATTCAGGCAACACAGAAGAAACTCTTTCTGTACTTGAACAGGCAATCGAAAGAGGATGTCCTGTCTTGGTTATAACAACCGGTGGTAAGGCAAGGTCAACCGCCGAAACAAATAATATTCCTGTAATAAAGTTGCAGCCTGGGTTTCAGCCGAGATATGCATTAGGTTTAAGTTTATTTTCATTAATTGTTTCATTAGAGGAATTGTGTTTAATAAAGCCGCAGAAACAGCAGACAGAGCATATCTTAAAATTATGGAAAGAAAAATCCGGTAAATATTCTGCTGAAGCAAATATTGCATTCAGCACAGCTCAAAATCTGGTGGGATATATTCCGGTTATATATTCAGTTACAAACATAACCTCTGCTGCGGGTTACAGATTTAAATGCCAGTTGAATGAAAATTCTAAAGTTCATGCTTTTCATAATGTACTGCCTGAAATGAATCATAATGAAATTATAGGTTGGGAAACGTATAACGAAAAAACATTTCCTGTAAAAATTGTATTCCTCTCTGATGATAGCTGCCACCCTCAAATTGCTAAACGGTTTAATTTTCTTGAAGAGATATTTGAACAAAATAAAATTGATGTTATCAATCTTAAAAGTTCGGAGATAAATTTTAAGGCGAGATTAATGGATTTAATTTATCTTTGTGATTGGATAACTTTTTTCCTATCAGTTCAAAGAGGATACGATCCGAGTGAAATTAATTACATTAATCAGCTTAAAGAACGTCTTTAACCTGCCTGGAACATTTGTCAATTCTTCTGAGATGAACCGGTTATATAAATATTTCTTGTTCATTTTAATTTTACTGGCAGAAATAACCCCGGCTCAGTTCTATTATTTCGGAAGAAATAAAGTTCAATATGAAGACTTTGACTGGAAAATTCTTCGAACAAAGCACTTTAATATATACTATTATGGTGAGATGGAATCCATTGCGGAAATTGGGGCATTTTATGCTGAAGAGATGTACGATGAACTTAAAGTAAAACTAAATCATGTTGTAACCCGAAAAATACCTCTGATCTTTTACAACACTTCAATTCACTTTCAACAGACAAATATAACTCCCGGTTTAGTTCCCGAAGGTGTTGGCGGTTTTTTTGAATTTTTAAAAGGAAGAGTTGTTCTTCCGTCAACAGGATCGATCAGTGATTTCAGGCATGTTATACGGCATGAATTAGTTCACGTTTTTATGACGAATAAAATTTACCGTGTATTATCCGATCATAGAATTCCACCTGATGCATTACCGCCTTTATGGTTCGTAGAGGGTCTTGCAGAATATTTATCAACAGATATTGATGCACAGGCTGAAATGGTAATGCGTGATGCAGTTATAAACAATTATTTTGTAGGGTTAAATGATATTTATTCAATTTATGGCAGTTTCCTGATGTATAAAGAAGGGCAGAGTTTTCTTGAATTTGTGGATGAACGCTATGGAAAAGAAAAAATTCCGCTAATGATTGAAAATTTCTGGATGTATAAAAACTTTAATAAACTTCTTGAATATTTATTAGGGAAGTCAGTTGAAGAAATTGATAATGAATGGCTCTACTGGTTAAGGAAAAAATATTATCCGCTTTTTGATGAAAAACTTCCTCATGAGATAGGTGCAAATAAACTTACAGAGAGAGGATTTCATTTTAGCCCTGTGCATTTTAATCAGAATGGTAAAGATTATGTTTATATGTCGGCTAACAGAGATGGTTATTCTTCCATTTATCGGTTAGAACTTGATAAAGATTTTAAATCTGAAGATGATCCTGAATTAGTATTACGCGGTGAAAAATCCGATGAGCTTGAATCATTTCATTTATTTCAATCTGCAATTGATATTTCTGATGATGGTCTGCTTGCTTTTGTAACCAAAAGCGGAGGTACAGATGTAGTACATTTATATAATATAAATGCTAATACCATTTCTAAAACATTTTACCGAGATTACCTTGTTTCCATTGGCTCACCAAAATTTTCAGCAAACAACAGCATTATAACATTTCAGGCTGTCGATCAGAAAGGATTTAGTGATATTTATGTATACCATATTCTGACAGATTCACTTAACAGGTTAACGAATGATTATTATGATGACAGAGACCCAATTTTCGGCCCGGGTGATGGTGAAATAATATTTACTTCAGACCGTACTGCCGGGCGAATTGAAAAGACATTTAATCTATTTACTATAGACATCACAACTAAGAAAGTATCTTACCTCACGTATCTGGATGCCAATATTTCATCACCGGTACTTTCACCAGATCAAAATGAAATTTACTTTACATGTGATCTCGATGGTGTACGGAACATCTGGAAAATGAGATATCCTGTTGATATTAGTAAAGTTGATACAATTGCCAGAGTAACAAGATTTTTCACAAGTTCTTTCGATCCTTCATTTATTTCAAATGATAGATTATTATTTGCCGGATTTGAAAAATTTTCTTTCCAGATTTATTCTATGGATTTACAATTACTGGATGAAGACTCCACAAAAGTTGTAACAATGAGTTTTGAAGATTCAGGTGGAAGATGGTATCATAACATGCTCAGTTCCAAATCGGAACGCGAAAATCTTGAGTATGAAAAAGAATACGCTCTTGATTATGCAGCAGGTTTAGTTTCAACAAATCCGGTTTTTGGTACGCAGGGCGGTGCAATATTTTCATTAAGTGATATTCTTGGAGATGATAAATATTTTCTTCTCCTGTATAATTCAGCCAATGTGCAGAGTGACTTTTTAAAAAGTTTCAATGTCGCACTTGAACGTCACGATCTCAGTAAAAGAGTTAACTTCGGCTACGGTGTATTTCACTTTAGCGGAAGAAGATATGATATTCGTGAATCGGAAGAATATTTCTTTGAAAGAATATTCGGCGGATTTTTCAGATTCAATTATCCGCTTTCAAAATTTCAGCGAATAGAAGCTCTTGCCTCACTTGCAAATTCAGATAAAGAAATATTTGCCGGAATTAGTCAACGTAAAGCCTTATTGCTGAACAATTCAGTTTCCTTTGTTCATGATAATTCATTATGGGGACCTTCCGGTCCGCTTGACGGAAGCCGTTTCCTGCTGTTACTCGGATATACAAGCGATATTAAGTTTAGTAATGTAAACTACTTTAGTGTTATCGCCGATTTGAGACAATACTTCAGGCTCGGATTAACAACTGCAATTGCCGGCAGGTTAGGCTTTTTTTATAATGAAGGCAAAGAAGCAAGACGTTATTTTATGGGCGGGAGTTGGGATTTAAGAGGCTGGCACAGGTGGTCCATTCGCGGTGAAAAAATGTGGTTGTCTTCGCTGGAACTTCGTTTTCCATTAATCGATGCTCTTTATGTTAAATTTCCTTTCTTTGGATTGGGATTTTTTGGAATAAGAGGTGCAGCCTTTTTTGATGCTGGCAGCGCATGGGATACTGAATATAAAACTACATATGGCAGTGTTGGTGGAGGTATTCGTTTTAATTTATTCGGTGTGCTTGTTTTAAGATATGATGTTGGTAAAAAAATTGAAAAAAACTTTACCAGTTTTCAACCCGGATTATTTTATCAATTCTTTTTTGGGTGGGATTTTTGAAGAATAAACTAAAAATAATATTTCTTGCTTCATTATGGTTTGCAATATCGGGTTGTTCCAAATCATTATTAAAAATTGTCAGTCAAAATGACGATTCTCCTGTTACAATGTTTGCAGAAACAGGTGAAAGGAATTTTTATACTCCTATTGAATTAAATGATTCACTTTTATTACTATGGGAAAATGATGTATATGGGAGTTTTAATAATTCTTCATTCATTTTTTTTGATTCCACAATATTTGTCCATGATCTTGGTGGTCGAATTCACTCATTTAACATTCACACAGGTAAACAGACAGGTGTTTTGAAATATAAAGGAGCGGTTTATTCAACTCCGTTAATTTTCAATTATAATATTATAATCGCACTTGTTGAGAATAACGAAAACAGAACCGAACTGATTTTCTATGATTTCGTAAATGGAAAAGAGTTAAAATCCATTACAATCGAAGGTCGAATAATAAATCAAATGTTAAGAATAGATGATGATCTGGTAGTAGTAACCGAAAATGGTGTAATAAAAAGAATTACTTTCAGAGGAAGCGAAGTCTGGAGTATAAATATCAATGCGTTTATTCATTCGAATCCTGCATATTCAAATGGAAATATTTATTTTGGAACTGATGCCGGTGAATTTGTAAAAATTGATTTTGAAACTTCAAATGTATTATTTAGAAAAAATCTTGGTGCTGCATTTAATAGCGGTGTTACAATAAAAAATAACTCTGCATTTATAGCAGATGATGATGGAATAATTTATTCTATTAGTTTGCATGATGGTTCTATTAACTGGCAATTTGAAACAGGCGCTAAGATCAGGATGAATCCGGCATTAGATGAAAAGAATGTTTATGCAGGAAACCTGGCTGGAAAAATTATTTCAATCAACAGGAATAACGGAACGCTGAACTGGTACAAAGAATACAAAGGTATGGTCTTTAACAGCACTCCGCTCATTACTGTTAACAGGATTATAATTTCTAATTTATTTAAATCGGTTATGTTGATTGATAAAATGAATGGAGACATCAAAAAAGAAATTGAACTGGAAGAGCGGGTAAAAATGACCCCGGCAATCAGAAATAATATCCTGTTTTTGGGACTCGATCAGGGAACGATAAGAGCTTATGAAATTATTAATTAGCCTTATACTTATAATAAGTTCTCCTGTTCTTGTATTTCCGCAGGAATGTAAAACCGGTATCAGAATTATCACTGATATTTCAAACATCAGGATTTTTATAAACGATTCTCTTGAGTACGTTAACCAATTCGAAATCGAATTGGAAAAAGGATCATATGAGATATCGGTATTGGAGGATAGTGACAGATGGGATGCAAAATCTTTTCACCAATCATTTCAACTTGATACCTGCCGGGTAAAGGATTTAAGTTTCAGCTTTAAGGATGAATTGCTGATTGATTCAAATCCACAAGATGCAAAAGTGTTTTCGGGGGATTCATTATTAGGTTACACACCATTATTTCTATCACAAAAATTTGATAGGCTTACTTTAGCTAAAGATGGATTCGCAGAAACTGAAATCCTTGTTGATCAGCATAAAAAGCAATTACAGGTGTCACTGAAATTCATAGGTGAGTTAAAGAAAGAAAGCTTTTTTGATAAAAGTATTTCAAAAATTTTATTCGGATCTATGATAGTGTTAGGAGTAACTACTGCGTATTATAAAATAAAAGCAGATAACAATTATGAGGAATATTTAAGAACAGGTGATATTAAATTCAAGAATAAGACTGACCAGTATGATCTGATAAGCGGAATAACACTTGGTGCCGCACAAATAAATTTCGGGTATCTTATCTATAAAATATTTTCGGATAATTAATATAAATTATGCTCACCGTAATTGAGGCATTACAACTTTCAGCAGATTACCTGCAAAAGTATAATATAGAATCGCCCCGTCTTAATGCTGAACTTCTTTTAGCTGATATATTGAATTGTAAAAGACTGGATCTTTACCTTCTGTACGATCGTCCGTTAAACGAAACAGAGTTACAGAAATACAGGGAATATTTAAAGAGAAGGATTAAACGTGAACCTTTACAATATATAACGGGATATGTTTATTTTTTCGGGTATAAGTTCTTTGTAAATTCATCAGTGCTGATTCCCAGACCGGAAACAGAAATTCTCGTTGATTCGATAATTAATCACAGCAATAAAAAAGAGAAACTAAAAATCCTCGATATTGGCATCGGCAGTGGAAACATTTCTGTTTCACTTCTTAAAAATTTACCGAATGCAGAAGTTGTAGGAATAGATATCACCAATGAAGCCATTTCTCTGGCGAAAAAAAATGCTGTGGAAAATAATGTCTATTCAAAGCTCGAGTTAAAAAGGTTTGACATTCTTAATGAGGATTATAAGAAACTTGGTATGTTTGATATAATTGTTTCAAATCCGCCTTACGTTTCTTTACAGGATTATAACAATCTGGAACCTGAATTAAAAGTATATGAACCTGCATCCTCATTAACCGACTTTGCAAACGGTTATAAGTTTTATGAAAAGATTATTCATATCTCTAAAGAATTATTAGATAAGTCCGGTAAGTTATATTTTGAACTGGGTAAAGATCAGAATAAAGCAGTTTATAATATTATGGAATCGAATGGATTTTATAATATTAAAATAATTAAAGATTATTCTCTAATAGACAGAATTATTTATGGAGATATCTGAATGAGAGCATTGATACAGAGAGTTAGTGAGGGTGGTGTTTACATTCCTGATATAAATTTTAAATCCGAAATAGGACCGGGAATGGTAATACTGGTTGGTATAAAAACCAGCGACACTCAAAATGATGTAAACTTTGTTGCTGATAAATGCTCCAACCTTAGAATATTTGAAGATAATGATGGAAAAATGAATGTTGGTGTAAAAGAATCTGGTGGGGAAGTTCTTGTCATCTCACAGTTTACACTATACGGCGAAACATCAAAAGGGAACAGACCCGGTTTTATTGATGCAGCGAGACCGGAAACTGCTATTCCTCTGTACGAAAAATTTATTTCAAGAATGAAACTGAATTTAGGTGAGAATAAAATTAAGTCAGGTAAATTTGGAGAAATGATGACTGTCAAAATCATCAACGAGGGTCCGGTAACAGTTTTAGTTGAATCAAAATAAAGGATGATCTGTGGATCCTGTATTAATGATATTTATCGATGGAGTTGGGATTGGGGATGATGATCCCGCCAAAAATCCTTTTGTAAAAAAGGGATTTAAAACATTCGAAAAAATCTTCGGTTCAATTCCACATAAAAATAATTCAACTATCATTAATCACCCGTACTATCTTTTCCCAAGTGATCCTGTTATGGGAGTTGAAGGTTTACCGCAAAGCGGAACAGGACAGGTATCAATTTTTTGCGGAATGAATGCACCAAAATTTGTTGGTAAACATTTTGGTCCTTTCCCGTATTCTACAACAATACCTGTAATAAAGGAAAAAAATATTCTTCACCATTATAAAAAAAATGGCAGAAGAGTATTTTTTGCTAATGCATATCCTGATGTATTTTTTAATTATATAAATTCCGGTAAACAACGTTTAAGTGTTACTTCACTAAGCTGCAAATTATCCGGGATAAGATTAAATGATGCTGATGATGTCCGGCGGGGTTTGGCTCTGACAGCCGAAATAACAAATGCCAGATGGAATAAAAAATTAAACTATAATCTTGAAGTCATTTCACCGTCTACAGCAGCATTGAGGTTGCTGAATCTTGCGTATGAAAATGATTTTACTCTGTACGAATTTTTTCTAACCGATCATCTCGGGCACGGGAGAATAAAGGATGAGTTCGACGAGATTTTTAATAATATTGATGAATTTTTATTAGCAATTCTGAATAATATGAATTTACCCAAACTTACGTTAATCATCTGCTCAGATCACGGAAATATTGAAGACATATCAATCAAAACACATACTATGAATAATTCACTGACAATTACAGCCGGAAATCACGCAAAAGAATTATTTGAAAATATAAATGAGCTTAGTGATATTAAACCTGCAATAATCAAATACTGCCAATGAAGGATTACCCGGTAATCAAATACACGGTACTATTTATTATCGGTTTATTAGCAGCTCCTCACATAACCGTCGAACCCTTAATTCTATTAATCGTTATCCTGCTTCTTTCTATTATTCTGCTTTTATCCGCTTTTTATTTTAAACAAGAATTCTCTTTTCTAAAAAATATAATTGCCGGGCTACTAATCATAATTTCATCTGTATATATCACTCAATTAAGAACAGATGTATTCGATTCCCCGTTACTTAAGTATTACAAAGAAAAAAATGTTGTTGTTTATGGTGAAGTTGAATCAGTTGAATTGATACGTGACTTTGAAATAGTATTCAAATTAAATACGGATTCTGTGCTTATCGCAAATCAGTGTTATTCAGATAAAGAAAAATTGTTATGTAAGTTCAGGGGTGATACACTGTTTCGTGAAAGTTTTTATGAATCAATTTTACCGGGCAATAAAATATATATCGAAGGAATATTTCTGAAAGGCAGGGAAAGAAGGAACCCCGGCGAATTTGACTACAATAAATATTTAAATAGAATTGGAATTTCAGGAATACTAATTTGTAACGAAGCGGACAGTCTGAGTATTCTAAGCCGCGATTATAATATCTTTAATTCAGCCATCTTCACGGTTAGGAAAGCAATAGATAAAAGATTACACGAGTTATTTGAACCTCAGACTGCAGGATTACTAAGAGGGTTATTGCTGGCAGACAGGAGCGAAATAGACTTTGAATTAAAAACCCAGTTCATCAACTCCGGGGTTATCCATGTACTTGCAGTATCAGGTTTGCACGTAGGGTATATTTTAATAATTTTCATTTTTCTCTTCGGAAGATTTAATATTGTGATAAGATCGGTGTTAATAGCAATCGGTCTTATCTCATTCATGTTTATTACAGGTGTTCCACCATCTGTATTTCGTGCAACGGTAATGTCGTTAATAATCCTGTTGGCATTTGTTTCCGGCAGAAGTACTAATCTTATAAATTCAATTTCATTGGCTGCTCTTGTATTGTTATTAATAGGTCCGGGTGAAATATATAATCCAGGGTTTCAATTATCTTTCTCGGCAGTGCTATCCATTGCAATCATTTTCCCGATAATAGAAAACCAAATTAATGGCTTGGGCATAACTAAAAAATTTGTTCGTGGAATTATTCTGTTCATTGGTGTTTCATTAAGTGCACAGATAGGGACTATGCCTTTCACATTGGCTTACTTTGGCAAGCTGTCAATAATAGCATTATTCACAAATCTACTTGTAATTCCTGCAATAGGAATGGTGATAGCACTTGCTTTTGCTTCATTATCACTTAGCCTTATTTCAATTACTATTTCGTCCTACTTCGCTGTAATAAATGATGTAATAGTTTCATTCTTATTTAATGTAATTTCATATACTGGAAATCTCGACTACTCGTATTTATGGATACCCGATTATTCATTATTTGATGCAATAATATTTTATGTAATAATTTCTCTTATGATATTTTTTGTTAAGTATTCGATTCGATGGCAGGCAAAACTAATAATTGTTCTCTTATCGGTTTTAAATATAATTTTTCTATCATCCATTGATGATAATGAGCTGCTGCCTGATAATAAACTAAGCATAATGATGATAGATGTCGGTCAGGGTGATGCAATATTATTAAAGTTTCCTAATAATCAGACTGCACTGATTGATGCAGGTGATGTGAACCCATTTTTTGATAATGGTGAGAGGATAATAATCCCGCTTCTTCGGCATTTAGGTATTAACAAAATTGATTTTGGATTCATCTCTCACTTAGATGCGGATCATTACGGTGGCTTTATTTCACTGCTGCATTATGGATTAATTGAAGAGATATTTAAACCGTTGCCGGACAGTTCGGATAAAGATATTCGGCTGGAAAGGTTCCTTACAAAATTAAATGTGAATGTTAATTATTATACAAGGGAATATTATGATTTTGGCGGTGCTAAGTTATATATTTTAAACGATGATAATGACGATTTCTACAATACTTTATCAAGCAACGATAAAAGCGGTATGATGAAACTTGTTTACGGTAATATAAGCATTTTGTTTACAGGGGATGTTGAGAAAAAAGCAGAAGAATACTATTTAAATAAATATAATCATTTTCTTGATTCAGATGTTTTAAAAGTTGCTCATCACGGAAGTAGAACAAGTTCCATAGAATCATTCTTAAATAAAGTTACTCCACAGGTGAGTTTGATTAGTGTGGGAATGAAAAATAAATTCAATCATCCGTCAGAAGAAGTTATTGAAAGATTCACTGACTATGGCTCTGAAATATTCCGTACTGATGAGGCAGGAGCACTTCTATTCTATTGTGACGGAAAAGTATTTGAACATATAAATTGGAAATATTTTTAAATTAGCCGGGACACATTAAATAAATATTCGTACAACTTTAAATATCCAATAAATTATAAGGAAAACAAAAATGAATTATGACAAACCAATAGTTGGAATTATCATGGGCAGCGATTCCGATTTACCAATTATGCAGGATGCTGCAATGATGCTTCAAGAATTTAATATCAGTTATGAAGTTAAGATATTATCAGCACATCGGACACCGGATCAGCATGCAGAATATTCTAAGTCAGCCAAAGAAAGGGGATTAATGG
>JAWOIK010000211.1:0-11927 GCA_046484705.1 Ignavibacteriaceae bacterium
AAAAATAAGCCGATAAAGCCTAGTAAACCGGCAATGTTTTTAAATTCAATTACTTCGTAAACTCTTTTAAATATTATATCTTTAACAAAGTTTGAATACTCATCGTATGGAATTACTGTATTGATTAATGTTACAATCTGGCCTTCAACTTCAGCAGAACTCAAAAAGTTACCAAGTATCCAGAAGATAATAAGTACAAATGGAATTATGCATACAAATAGTGAGAATGCTAATCCGCCGGAAAATAAGAATATATGATGTGTATCGAACCTTATGTATAATCCGCCGAAGTAATGTTTAAAGAATTTTAAAAACCAGTTCCACCATGGTATAAGATGCAGTGAGAATTTTATCTTCCGGAAGGATTTATAAGACTCTGACTCCCTGAATTTATTTTTAAATTTACTTTTCACTGCTCATTAATCCGGGAATAGTATTAAAATAGATCTCAGATAATCCGGTTAAACTAACTTTAAACATATCTTTTAGTTCTAATGAGTTCCCGCCTGTTTTGCCAAGTTGTGTAAAACTGACCTTATTTTTACTCAGTTCAGATTCTAATTTGGATTGATCAGTTCCTGAAACTGATATTATGATTCTGGATTGGGATTCGGAGAAAAGTGAAAAATCATTTCTGGATTTGATTGGAATTTCAACTTCACATCCTATTTGCTTTTCCTGGTTGATGATACAGCATTCGGCAAGTGCAGCAGCAATACCGCCTTCTGAAATATCGTGTGCAGATTTTATTAATCCTTTTCTGATAAGATTGAGAAGTGAATCCTGAATTTTCTTTTCTTCATTTAAATCTATTTGAGGTGAATCTCCTGCAACTTTGTTATGAATAACTTTCAAATATTCACTTCCGCCAAGTTCTTCTGTGTCTTCGCCAAGCAGATAAATCATATCACCTTCATCTTTAAAGTAAGATGTTGTGATGTGTTTTAAATCTTCAATCAATCCGACCATACCAATAGTTGGAGTAGGATAAACGGCTGTGTCGGGTGACTCATTATAAAAACTCACATTGCCGCCGGTAACGGGAGTATCAAAATGTCTGCATGCTTCGCCCATTCCGGCAATTGCCTGTGCAAACTGCCAGTAAACTTCAGGTTTATACGGATTGCCAAAGTTCAAACAATTTGTAACTCCAAGTGGTATGCCCCCTGAACAAACAATATTTCTTGCAGATTCAGCAACTGCAATCTTTGTTCCCTCTTTCGGGTTGAGATAAACATACCGGGAGTTACAATCTGTTTTCATTGCAAGAGCCTTATTAGTTCCTTTGACTAATATTACTGCAGCATCACATCCGGGACCCACAACAGTGTTTGTTCTAACCATTGAATCGTATTGATGATAAACCCACTGTTTAGATACGATATTAGGCGAAGAGAACACTTTTAGAAAAGTTTCCTTAAGATCATTCGGTTCCGGTAAAGAACTGAAATCAAAATTTCTTGTTAGTTTTAAATACTCAGGTTCTTTTTGATCGCGGATATAGACCGGAGCACCACCTCCAAGTACTAAATCAAACGGAGGCAATGTAGCTTTTCTTTCTCCCTGATAATCAATGTGAAGCAATCCGTCACCAGTTACTTCACCAATTATTTCACAATGAAGATCCCATTTCTCAAAAACTTTTTTAACGCGATCTTCATAACCTTTTTTAACACAGCACAGCATTCTTTCCTGACTTTCACTTAACATAATTTCATAAGCAGTCATACCATCTTCACGCAAAGGAACTTTGTCAAGATTGATCTTCATACCCGATTCACCCTTTGCACTCATTTCACTGGTAGAACAGGAAATTCCTGCAGCGCCCATATCCTGGATACCGATCAGCCAGCCGTTCTTAATTATTTCAAGTGTTGCTTCAAGAAGAAGTTTTTCTGTGAACGGATCACCAACCTGAACTGAGGGTCGTTTTGCTTCTGACTTTTCTGAAATTTCTTCAGATGCGAATGTTGCTCCATGAATTCCATCTCTACCTGTTGATGAACCGACAATCATAATTGGATTACCGACACCACGTGCAACTGCACTTGCAACCTGAGTTTTTTTAACTATACCTACAGCCATTGCGTTCACAAGAGGATTTCCCTGATATGATTCATCGAAGTAAACTTCACCTGCAACTGTTGGCACACCGAAACTGTTTCCATAATCACCAATACCGCGAACAACACCATCGAACAAAAATCTTGTGCGTGCATCTTTCAGTGAACCGAAACGAAGTGAATTTAATGAAGCAATAGGACGCGCACCCATTGTAAAAATATCGCGCATAATTCCACCAACACCCGTTGCAGCACCCTGGTAAGGTTCAACAGCTGATGGATGATTGTGGCTTTCAATCTTAAAGGCAACGGCTAGGTCATCTCCGATATCAATGAGTCCGGCATTTTCTTCTCCGGCTTCAACGAGTAGTCTTCCTCCGCTGCGCGGCAAAGTTTTTAATTGAGCTATAGAATTTTTATAACTGCAATGTTCACTCCACATTACAGAAAATATTCCAAGTTCTGTAAAAGTTGGAGTGCGACCTAGTATTTTTAATACACGGTCATATTCTTCTTTTATGAGTCCATGTTCAAGTGCAAGCTCAAAAGTTACTTCAGGTTCTTTCATAGATGATATTTTTTAGATGAAATAGTTTGAAAATTTTATATGGAAATATAAGGGAAAGTAGGAAAAGAAGCCTTCAAAATTATTAAAAGGTAGCCTCAGGCTTGCCTGTTCGGCAGACAGGCTTTAGCCTGAGTGCTTTCTATTAAATTGTTTACCGCAACCTGAAGGTTGCGGCTACCGACTATTTTAATAATTCCTCCCAAATCTTAAACAACTGATATGTCGCAAAAATATCCTTAGAGCAGTAAACTGCAATATCCTTTATGCGTCCTGCTTCATAAAGATTTTTCACTTCCATCCCGGAAATGTCTTTGGACTTCGGAGATTCTACACCGAATGCATTGCAGTAAAAATCCAGATTGAATTTTCTTGTCGTTCCATAAAATGTAAACTGCTCAAGAAGATCAATGTGAATATCGCCATAACGATAACCCATTAAATTTTTTGAAACCTTAACACCAAGCATTGCAGAACGAAGCATTAAAAAAGGTACATCAAAATTACGACCGTTGAATGTAATGAACTGATCAACATAATTCGCAACACGCCAGAATGATTCAAGCATTTCTTTTTCAGACATTCCTTTGTATTGTATTGATTGATCTTCTGAAGCCCATTCTTCTTTCTGTTCAGATTCATAGTAGACATATGATTTTTCTTTACTTACATCATACATTCCAATTGCAACACATTTTGCTGTAAACGGATATAGAGAAGTGTAACGAATTGCTTCGTCTGTCATCTGTTGTTTTTTTTCAGGGTCTTTTTCTTTATCCGCATAACGAAGCAGATATTCTTTCTGACTATCGGAGAGAGAGTTAAACGGATAAGAACAGGTTTCAATATCAAAAACGAGACGTCTCATAACGACCCCCGTAATTTGTTTATAGATGATTAGTTAAAAATAATATTTATTCCCTGATTATTTTTACATCAGGTTCAAAAGCTTTTATCTTTTCAATTATATCTTCTGTAATGGGAGTTGATTTCCTGGTTTTCGGATCTACATATACTACAACACCTTTTCCATCAACAATAACTTCACCGGATTTAGCTCTTACGATAAGATGATCATATCCGAATGAAGAATTTTTTAAATAAGTTACTTTTGAATATACATCAAGTTCATCATCATAAAAGGAATGCCCCAGGTAGTTGATTTCATTTCTTACCATGAAAAATAACTTTCCATCTGAAAATAATCCACCTGCAGGAATTAATCCAGCGGCTTTCACATATTCCAATCGCGCATGCTCAAAATAATTAATGTAAACAGCATTGTTGCACACGCCAAGCATATCAACTTCGTGGAAACGGACAGTTACAGTTGTTTTATGTTTAAAATCTTTTAGATCCATTATTTAAAAACCTCATCCAGAATATCCGCAGCTTTTTCTATTTCAACCATTGAAACATCGAGATGAGTGACTGCACGGATCAGATCTATTTTACCTACTGAAACCAACAATCCTTTTTCTTTACACCTTTTAATTCCGTCCTCTACAGATAATGTTTTAGGATGAAATAATAAAATATTTGTTTGAACTGCATTCAAGTCAATTTCAAGATTCGGATTTGCAATTATTCTTTCAGCTAAATATTTCGCCTTATCATGATCTTCTTTTAATCGCTTAATATTATTTTTAAGCGCAAATAAACCTGCTGCAGCCAGAATACCCGCCTGTCTCATTCCCCCGCCCCACGCTTTGCGTATGCGATAAGCTTCCTTAATAAATTCTTTATTTCCGGCAATGATTGAACCGACTGGTGCACCAAGTCCTTTTGACAAGCAACAGGATATCGTATCAAAATGTGAAGCGTAATCACTTACTGAAATGCCGGTTGCAACCGAAGCATTCCATATTCTTGCACCATCCAGATGAAAGAAAAGATTATGCTTCGCAGCTAAATTTTTTAAAGCAACAATATTTTCCATTGGCCATATTGCACCGCTTGCGCGATTGTGAGTGTTTTCAACTTCAATAACTTTTGTACGAGGCATATAATAAGCAGATGACGGACGAATTAGCGGTTCAACCTGTTCAGGTGTAATGACACCCATTGTGCCTTCTACCGGATGAAGTTGAATCCCGCTTAGTGCTGCGGGCGAACCTGATTCATAATTGAATATATGTGCATCACGTTCACAGATTACTTCATCACCCGGGTTCGTGAGAACATTGAGACAAATTTGGTTTCCCATAACTCCGCTTGGAACAAATAATGCAGATTCTTTACCAAGTAATTCTGCAGCATATTCCTCAAGCTTATTGACGGTTGGGTCTTCTTTAAAAACATCATCCCCGACGTCAGCTTCATACATAGCTATACGCATTGGTTCGGATGGTTTGGTAACAGTATCGCTTCTCAGATCAATCATTTAGTTATTATTTATCATTTAACTTTCGGGATAATTTTCTTTTTCTCAAGATTCCCGCTTTCGCAGGAATGAAAATGAGAATTATAATTTGAATTTCTTTTTCATCCACAATAAAATGTTCATTCCAAAAATCCATAAAGAAAAAACAGAACACAATACAGGAAATATAAACGGATTTTGAGTATAGAATGTTTTTTCATCATTGAGTGAAACATCGACGACAAGATTATCTCTGGTAAACATTTCTGTTTCTTTAATTGTGATACCTCTTTGATCAATCAGGCAACTGATACCTCCATTGGCAGAACGAACAACTGCTCTTCTGTTTTCAACAGCACGAAGAGCAGCAAATTCTTTATGCTGATACGGTCCGCTTGAATTTCCATACCAACTATCATTTGTTACAACTACAAGAAATTGTGCATTCCGTTCTACAAAGTGCGTTGCAAAAACCGGAAAAACGGATTCAAAACAAACCAATCCGCCAATTTTAACCGCCCTTGAATTGATGTTTGCAGTAAATACAGTTGTATCCTGCCCGGTATTCCAGCCGGATATTCCAACTCCCCATTTCAATAAATTTCCGAGAAATGGAATCTGATCCACGAATGGAGTTTTTTCACCTAGAGGAACAAGATGCATTTTACCATATCGTTGAACTTCAGTTTCATCAGGAGAAAAAAGTAAAATTGCATTGTAAGTGGTATAATAATATTCTGCATCCATTGCAAATTTGGAATTTTCCGGTGCTTCATCTTTATTAAAATAAAATTTTATATCCGGCATACCTGTCATAAGATGTACATTATTCATTTTCAAAAATGAATAAATTGTATCAACTGTACTCTGATATGAATCTGAAAGCAGATAAACCGGAAGAGCAGTTTCAGGCCAGAGAATTATATCCGCACCTTGATCAATACATTTTTGCGAAAGTTCAAAATAAAGTTTAACCAGATCATTGAGACCTCCGACTTCCCATTTATCCCACGGATCAATGTTTGGCTGAATTACTCCCACGCGTATTTTATTCACCGATTCTTTGTAATTATTCAGCTTAACCGTACCATAAATTACAGGTATTATAAACAATAAAATTGCAAGAGAAATTTGCGGGATGAATTTTCGTGATCCTGCAGAAATAATTTTTGCAGCTTTAAATAAAAATATGTTGATGTAAAGAACTATAAGCGATAAGCCGAAGGCACCTGTAATATCTGCTATCTGAATGAAAGCTGTAAACTTTGCTAATCCATGTCCAAGTGTAAGCCAGGGAAATTTAAGATCAGTTAATGTCAGCAGAAATTCCGCTGTAACCCAGAACAAAGGAAACAACCAGAGAATAAATTTTCCTTTAAAAATTTTTGATGACAGATAGTAGAGAGTTGAAGGTATAAAAAAAACAACAGGGTAGAAAAAAATTAATACTCCTCCGCCCATCATCAGGAAAGGATCGGCCTTACTCTGCCAGCTCCCGACCCAGTAAATAGTTACAATGCTTAGAACAAATACAAGCAGGTAATTACCCTGGTTTATTTTTAAAAGAGTGTTACGTTTTTCAAGCACAAAAAAGTATGGAATGAATGCGAAGAAAAGAAATAACGGGAATGGCATTGGAAAAGGAGTGAATGAAATTCCGATTAATATTCCGGAAAGGATAATAAGGACTCTGTCTTTTCTTATTTCCCTCTTCTGTTCCGACGTTAACTTATTTTTTTGATTAAATATTTTTAGTTTCACTTTTTTTCCTGAAAAAGAAATATCTGATTGCAAAGAATAAAACAATAATTACTGTAACAATAATTACAATATTACTGTATGTGTCGAGGTATTGATCAACAACTTCTACATTTTCTCCAAATAACATTCCAAGATAAATAATTAAAAAATTCCAGAGGAACGCACTGATGGTTGAAAGAATTACAGTTCTCTTAATATCAAGTCTGCTCATCCCTGCAAAAAATGATACCACAGAACGAGTACCGGGTAAAAAACGATTTACTGCAATTATCCAGAAACCGTATTTTTTAAACCAGGCTTCAACCTTAAGTACTGCTGCCAAGCTTATGAATTTTAATTTACCAGACTTTATAACTTTTTTATCGAGCATCCAGCCAATAAAAAACAATGTCATAAATCCAAGTATGCTGCCTATTGTTGTAACTATAAGAGTTGGAATAAAACTGAGTGTGCCTGTTCCTACTAAAGAACCGCCGATTACCACAACCAGATCACTTGGAGAAGGTGGAAATACATTTTCAACGTAAGCAAATGCAAATAAGGAAACATAAATCCAGAATGGAGTTAATTCACCAATATGAGCAAGTATATCTTCAATCATATTTTTCAAGTAATACTGTTGCAAATGCTGAAACACCTTCTCCTCTGCCGATGAATCCGAGTTTTTCTGTAGTTGTTGCTTTGATTGATACTTGATCCGTAGAGATATAAAGAATTGAGGAAATAGTTTCTCTCATTTTATCTGTATAAGGAGAAATCTTTGGCGCTTCAATTGCCAGAAAGGAATCTATATTAGCAACCTTATAACCTTTTTCAGCAATGAGTTTGTTTACTTCACCGAGTAAAACTTTACTATCTATGTCTTTATATTTTTGATCAGTATTAGCGAAATGGACACCTATGTCGCCCAATGCAAGTGCACCGAGTATTGCATCGCAGACTGCATGAAGCAGTACATCTGCATCTGAATGTCCGGCAAGCCCTTTTTCAAAAGGAATTTCCACTCCTCCTAAAAATAATTTTCTGCCTGCCTGAAAGGCATGAACATCAAATCCAATTCCGGTTCTGTATTTCATAATTATATTTTATTTACTCTGTGTGCTTTGCGCAATTCTTTGCGTACTCTGCGTGAAAAGAAGCGGTTTCACGCAAAGTTATTCCGTAAAAAGTCTATATTTTAATATCTCACATCAATTGATTTAAATTCTGCTTTATAATCACTCCATTCAACGGCACAGTTTTTTACATGGGCATGTGATGGTCCGACTTTTAATTCTTTTATCAGTTCATGAATTAATCCTTCATCACCCTCAACTTCTGTAAGCACTTCACCGGTAAATAAATTCTGCGTATAACCTTTAAGGCCGATTCTTTGAGCATGACGAACTACAAAATATCTGAATCCAACTCCCTGCACCAATCCGTTACAAATTATTTTAGCACGTTTAAGATCGCTCATTTCTTTTTTCAAAAACTTCTGAGAATAGTAAGCCAATGAAGATAAACAGACCACCAGCCAAACCAAAATTAGATATTTTTTCACTTAGTAAAAAGTAGGCGAACATTGATGCCATAATAGGTTCGAAGGAGTAAATAATACCAGCTTTTGTCGGAGAAACAATCTTTTGATATTTCAATTGAATTACCGTTGCAAGTATGGATGCCAATATAGCTGTATACAGAACTGCAAAAATTAAACCGGAATTAAAAGTGAGTTTAATTGTTTCAATATTAAATACAGAAAACAGTAATGCAAAAATCATCCCGCCTAAACCGGTTATAAATAACTGCATAAAAACCATTGGCATATATGGATACTTTTTTGTGAATACATCTACATAAACAACCTGGAAAGCAAAAAGTATTGCACAAAGAAGAGTAAGAAAATCCCCGATGTTAATATCGCTACCGAGTTCATCAAGTAAATCAAGAAAATATTCACCTTTAGTTGAGAGTAATATTAAACCGATCAGAACTAAAAGTATGCTGACAATATTAAACCATCTTGGTTTTCTTCGTTCAATTATTAATTGAAGAATTGGTATGAAAACAACAAACGTTCCGGTTATAAATCCTGATTTTGTAGCGGTTGTGTAATTAAGTCCGATAGTTTGAGTTGCAAAACCGGAAAAGAAAAAGATGCCGAGTATTGATCCGGCTATTAATGTTTGTTTATCAACTTTAAACAGCTGCTTATAAATAAACGGAAACAATAGCAATGCGGCTAATCCGAAACGGAGTGCAACAAATACCATTGGTGAAGAATCATCAAGTGCACCTTTTATTAGTGCAAATGTAGCACCCCAGATTATTGTGTTAAGAAGAAGAGCACTTTCACCAAAATACTTTTTCATTTGGAACTACTCTTACTCTTTATCTTTTCCTCTCCCGTAACCAAATGATTTTAGCATATTTTCATTGGACCTCCATTTATCACGAACTTTAACTCGAAGTTCGAGATAAACTTCTTTCTGCAGAAATTCTTCAATTGCTTTCCTGGACCTTTCACCAAGCTTCTTGATTGCTCTACCCTGGTTGCCAATGATTATAGGTTTCTGAGTTTCCTTTTCAACAACTATTTCAGCACTTATATAATCTTTTGCATTTTCACGTTCCTTGAATTCAACAATAAGAACTTCACAACTGTAAGGAATTTCATCTCCATAAAGGTCAAGAATTCTTTCACGAATAATTTCAGATACAAAAAATCTTTCATCGGCTTCTGCGATTATCTCATCCGGATAAAGTTTTGGACCCTCCGGCAGATATTCAATTATTTTTTCTAACACAGAATCGACATTAAAATTAAGTTCCGCTGATATCGGAATTACGGCATCAAATATTTTCATTGATTGAAATTTTTCAATAAACTCTTTTACTCTCTCCTGGTTAAGGAGATCGACTTTATTAAGCACAAGGACTTTAGGGTTATTTTTGTATTCAAAGACTTCCTTCAGATAATCATTCATCAGAGCCCGCTTAATTTCTGTTTCATCACTAACATCAATAATTATGATTAATAAATCGGCATCTTTAATTGCATAATTAACATCCTCCATCATTTTTTCCTGCAGTAGGTATGATGGATTGAGAATTCCGGGTGTATCATTAAATATTATCTGGTAATCATCCTCTGTAAGAATTCCGAGAATTCTTTTTCTGGTTGTTTGCGGTTTCTGATTTGTTATTGCAAGTTTCTGTCCCAGCAATGTATTCATCAAAGTAGATTTACCAGCATTAGGTAAACCAAGTATAGTTACATAACCAACTTTAGGCATAATAATTTCTTTTCGATTGTATTTATAAAAATGATATGTAAATATACTCATCGGTATTCGGAAAAGTATAGTAAAAAAGATAAGTAGCAGAGACTAGCTGCTCAGTTTTGTTTTTGATTGTTTTGACATTTCAAAGAAGAAATATCCCGAAACAAGTAAAACAATAGAAAGTATTGAACCGAAAATGGAAATGTTGAGTCCGCTGAATGTATTGACCAGCGATTGGATAAACGGCTGAGAGTAATTATTTACAGTTTTCTCTGCACCCGCTGAAACAATTACAGACATTTCACCGGCAATATTTATAACGATATAACCAAAAATGGATAAGCACAATACTGAGAAAAATGAAATAATAGCAGTGATGAAAAGTTTTTGTTCTTTTGGAACTCTGTACTTTTTAGATATCCTTTGCATAACCCTCCAGGTGAATGCATCAGTTAATTCATCCTCACGGATTTTTTTTAATTCAATATTAACTCTTTTGAGTGATGATAATCTTTTCTTCAAGTCAGTATCTGTAAGTAATAGATTATTTATACTGTTTATTTCTTCTGGATGTAATTCACCATCAATGTATTTGTTAAGTATTTCATCAGATATGTAATTCATAACAATTCCTCGATCAGATTATTATCAATAATAATATTCTTTAATGAATTTCTTGAACGGTACAACATAACTTTCACATTTGATACAGAAATATTCATCACTTCACTTATTTCCTCGCAGCTCATTTCGTCAAGATAGAACATCGAAATAACCGCTGCGTGGTTTTCCGGCAATTGGCTTATAAGTTTTTTTAATATCACTGACATTTCCCGGTTATCTATCTCATTAACATTACTTTCATATTCAAGTTCAAAATGATCATCAACGGTTGACATTTCATTTTCAATTTTCCTTTTCTTCGATGAGAGCCTTGTTAAAGCCGTGTTATAAACAATCTTATAAAACCATGTTGAAAATTTTGATTCCTGTTTAAACCCTGACAGAGAATTATAAGCCTTTAAAAAACAATCCTGCAAAACTTCTTCGGCATCAAATTCATTTTTTAACATTCTTTTAAGTAATGAGAAAGCTTTATTCTTATATCGATCTATAAGAATAGAAAAATCCGCACTGTTACCTTTTTTAACAGATTCAATAACATCAAAATCGGATATGTTTCTCATCAGCTTTTTAGACCGTTGAAAGTTAATTTGGGTTACAAGCAAACATAATTAATAATTTAATAAGATATATTTACCTAAAACTGTAACCGGATTACAGGAATAATTGTCTTAAGAACCAAAGGAAAGGTTAATCCCGGTAAATGCGGTATTAACTGATTGTTGCAAACTAACTTAAACTTAAGAGGAAAATAAAATGGAAGGTGTTATTGCGGTTTTTATACCAATAGTACTGTTTCTTGTTATTGGTTTAATACTGGTTACTTATTTTTACTTTCGTTCACGCGAAAGACAAATGCTTATCGATAAAGGATTAAGCGCAGATCAAATAAAAGAATTTTTCGATCGGAAGAAGGATAGTTTAAACCTTCTGAAAACAGGAATTGTTGTTTTCTTCTTTGGATTGGGTCTTGGCTTTGGTATGATGCTTCAGGACGCAACCGATAAAGAATACTGGATTCCATTCGGTTTATTCGTACTAACAGGTATCGGGTTTGTAACTGCTAATCTTGTTGCAAGAAAAATGACAAAAGAGAAGGTATAAAAATAATTTAAAAGCCCCTTCCTTTAGGGAAGGGGTTTGGGAATGGGTTCTATTTATTCCTGTGCTTCAAGCCATCTCTCTGCATCAAGAGCAGCCATACAGCCGGTTCCTGCGGCGGTAACTGCCTGGCGGTAAGTTTTATCCGCAACATCACCCGCAGCAAATACACCCTCAATATTTGT